>NZ_JBHUDX010000142.1:0-11038 GCF_042678285.1 Streptomyces caeni | reverse complement strand
GGGGCGCCCACCCGAGCGGAACACAGCCCTACCGCGCGGCCTTCGCGTCGCACGCCTGCCCGCGCAGGGCGCGCGCCAGGTCGTCGCGCGCCTCCAGCACCAGCCGCCGCAGCGCCGGCGGGGCGTCCTCGTGCGCCGCGAGCCACGCGTCCGTCGCGTCCAGCGTCTCCCGCGAGTCGCGGAGCGACGGGAACAGCCCCCTCACCACGTCCATCGCGATCTGGATGGAACGCTGCGCCCACACCCGCTCGATCACCGCGAAGTACTTCTCCGCGTACGGCGCCAGCAGCTCACGCTGCGACGGCTGCACAAAGCCCGCGATGGTCGCCTCCACGAGTGCGTTCGACAACGTGTCCGACTCGACGACCTGGGCCCAGGCCTGGGCCTTGACCGCCGCCGAGGGACGCGCCGCCAGGCAGCGGACCTGGTGGCGCTTGCCGGACGCCGTGTCGTCACGGGCCAGTTCCGCCGCGAGCACCGACTCGTTTGTGGCCCCGTGCGCGGTCAGCGGCCCGAGGAACGCCCAGCGCAGCTCCTGGTCCACGTCCAGGCCGTCGATCTTCTCCGTGCCCTCCAGCAGTCCCCGCAGCAGCTCCAGATCGGGCTCCTCCTCCGCCACCGCCGCGAAGAACCGCGCCCACGTCAGCTGGTGCTGGCTGCCCGGCTCCGCCTGCCGCAGCTCGCGCCGCGCCCCCTGCGTCAGCAGCCGCCCGCCGGGCCGCCGCCACTCGGGTGCCGCGTAGTACGTCAGCGCCGAGTCCGCCCAGGTGTGCAGCATCTGAAGCACGCCGATGTCGGACTCGCGGCCGGAGAACCGCAGCACCAGGCCGACGAAGTCCCGCGCCGGCAGCAGCGCGTCCCGCGTCAGGTTCCACAGCGCCGACCAGCACAGTGCCCGCGCCAGCGGGTCGGTGACGTCGCCGAGACGGTCCTTCAGCGTCGCCAGCGACGTGTCGTCGAAACGGACCTTGCAGTACGTCAGGTCGTCGTCGTTGACCAGGACCAGGTCCGGGGCCTCGGCACCGGCCAGCTCCCCGACCACCGTGCGCGGGCCGTGGACGTCGATCTCGGCACGCGCGTACCGCACGAGCGCACCCGCCTCGTCGCGGTACAGACCCACCGCCACGCGGTGCGGCCGCAGCTCGCCACGCGGCGGGGCCGCATGGTCGGATGCGGTCGGCTCCGCGGCCTCCTGGAGCACGGACAGCTCGGCGATCCGCCCGTCGCCGCCCAGCAGCACCTGCGGCGTCAGGGAGTTGACGCCCGCCGTCTGCAGCCAGGAGCGCGCCCAGGCCGCCATGTCCCGGCCGCTCGTCTCCTCCAGGACCGACAGCAGGTCGCCGAGACGCGTGTTGCCGTAGGCGTTCCGCTTGAAGTAGCGGCGCGTGCCCTCCAGGAACGCCTCCCGCCCCACGTACGCCACCAGTTGCTTCAGCACCGAGGCGCCCTTGGCGTACGTGATGCCGTCGAAGTTGAGCTTGGCGTCCTCCAGGTCGCGGATGTCCGCCGTGATGGGATGCGTTGACGGCAACTGGTCGGCGCGGTACGCCCACGCCTTGCGGTTGTTGGCGAAGGTGATCCAGCCGTCGGTGAAGCGGGTGGCCTCCACCAGGGAGAAGGAGCCCATGAAGTCGGCGAAGGACTCCTTCAGCCACAGGTCGTCCCACCACACCATGGTGACCAGGTCGCCGAACCACATGTGCGCCATCTCGTGCAGGATCACATTGGCCCGGCGCTCGTACGACGCCTGGGTGACCTTGCCGCGGAAGATGAACTCCTCGCGGAAGGTGACCAGTCCGGGGTTCTCCATCGCACCCAGGTTGTACTCGGGCACGAACGCCTGGTCGTACTTCCCGAAGGGGTACGGGCAGTCGAAGTGGTCGTGGAAGAAGTCCAGGCCCTGCTTGGTGACGAGGAAGATGTCGTCCGCGTCGAAGTGCCTCGCCAGGCCCTTGCGGCACATCGCGCCGAGCGGGATCTCCAGCGTCGTGCCGTCCTCGAAGGCGCGGGTGTAGGTGTCCGTGACGTAGTGGTAGGGGCCCGCCACCACCGCGGTGATGTAGGTCGAGATCGGCTTCGTCTCCGCGAACCGCCAGACCCCGTCGCGCAGTTCGCCGGCGCCGTTGCTCCACACCGTCCAGCCGTCCGGGGCGCGGACCTCGAAGCGGAAGGGGGCCTTGAGGTCCGGCTGCTCGAAGTTCGCGAAGACGCGCCGGGAGTCGGCGGGCTCGTACTGGGTGTACAGATAGACCTCGCCGTCCTCCGGGTCGACGAAGCGGTGCAGGCCCTCACCGGTGCGGGAGTAGGCGCACTGCGCGTCCACGACGAGTTCGTTCTCGGCGGCCAGGTCCTCCAGCCGGATGCGGGTGCCGTCGAAGACCTCCCCGGGGTCGAGGTCCTTGCCGTTGAGGGAGACCGCGGTGACGCTCGGGGCGATCAGGTCGGCGAAGGAGGCGGCCCCCGGCTCGGCGCAGCGGAAGCGGATCGTGGTGAGCGACCGGAAGGTGCGCGGCTCGCCGCCCGCGGCGCCGGGTGTGTCGCCCACGGCGGAGCGCAGGTCGAGCGACACGTCGTACCCGTCGACGGACAGCAGGGCGGCCCGCTCCCGGGCCTCGTCGCGGGACAGATTCTCACCGGGCACGGGCGCCACTCCCTCTTTCTGGACGGCTGGACGGCTGGACGGGGTGAACAGGACCGATCCTGCCATGTGCCCCTGACACAGAACACCGGGCGCACCCGCGGGGAACCCGGGAATGGCGGCACCGGCTGTGATTGTTTTCAGATCAACCAACATCTATCGAGGAGAGCCATGTCCGAGACGGCGACCCCCTCCGGCAAGACCCCGGTCGACTTCTGGTTCGACCCGCTGTGCCCGTGGGCCTGGATGACCTCCCGCTGGGTCCTGGAAGTGGAGAAGGTCCGTGACATCGAGGTCCAGTGGCACATCATGAGCCTCGCGGTGCTCAACGAGGACAAGCTGGACCAGCTGTCCGAGGAGTACCGGGAGATGCTCGCCACCCAGGCGTGGCAGCCCGTGCGCGTGGTGACCGCGGCGTGGCAGAAGCACGGCGCGCAGGTCCTCGGACCGCTGTACACCGCGCTCGGCACCCGGTTCCACAACCTGGGCGAGGGCCCGACGCGGGAGGCGATGGCCGCCGCGCTCGAAGAGGCCGGCCTGCCTGCGGACCTGATCGACTACGCCGACCAGGAGGACTTCGAGTTCGAGGCGGAACTGCGCGCCTCGCACAAGGACGGCATCGACAAGGTCGGACAGGAGGTGGGCACGCCGGTGATCGCCGTCCCGGACGGCAACGGCGAGCAACTCGCCTTCTTCGGCCCCGTGGTCACCCCCGCCCCCAAGGGCGAGGAGGCCGCCAAGCTGTGGGACGGCACCCTGGCGGTCGCCTCGGTGCCGGGCTTCTACGAGATCAAGCGCACCCGTACCAAGGGACCGGACTTCAGCTGATTCCTGCGGGGAACCCCGGGGCCGTAGCGGTGCACGTCGATCCGGCGTACGCCTCCCGCACCTGTGCCGAATGCGGCCGCATCGACGAGGCGAACCGCCTCTCGCAGGCCTGGTCCGCGTGCCGGTCCTGCGGATTCGTTGATCACCCGGACCGGAACGGCTCCTGCAACATCCGTGCGCAAGCACGGGAGTTGTGGTGACGCGGGGCGAAGTCAACCGCCCCGGCCCCACGCCCGGACCGGGGCGTGGGGCAGGACGAGAAAGGCAGTACGACAGCCAGTGGCGCCCGTCGTGCAAGCCCGGGGGATACTGCGGGATCATGAGGACGACACTGCTGCTGGCCCGGCATGGGCAGACCGTCTGGCACGCCGAGAACCGTTACGCGGGTGTGAGCGACGTGGCCCTCACCGGCACGGGCCGCGCCCAGGCGGAGGCACTCGGGCGCTGGGCCGCCGCCCACCCGGTCGACGCGGTCTGGACGTCCACGCTCTCCCGTGCCATCGCCACTGCGGAACCCGCCTGCCGTGTGCTCAGCCTCACCCCGCGCCGCGAACCCGGCCTGTGCGAATGCAGCTTCGGGGCCCTGGAGGGCCGTACTCTCGCCGAGTTCGCGGCCGAGGATCCCGAGCGTGCGGCGGCCTTCCTCGCGGATCCCGCCGCCCACCCCTTGCCCGGGGCGGAGGATCCCCGGGCGGCCGCGGCCCGCGGGGCGGACGCCCTGCGCCGGATCGCCGCCGCGCACCCGGGCGGACGCGTCCTGGTGGTCGCGCACAGCACCCTGTTGCGGCTGGCGCTGTGCACGCTGCTGTCCATCCCGCCGGGCGAGTACCGCCGTGTGTTCCCGCGGCTGCACAACGTCGCGATCAGCGAACTCCGGTTGGACGAGGGCTCCGTGGGCCTGCTGTCGCTCAATGTGCCCTGCGTGTGACGGGGCGGCCCGGGCGAGGCGCGTCCTCGCGCGGGCCGCGCCTCTCCCCGCCGGCCATGTGAAGGAGCCAGGGCTTCAGGGCGCTGGGCAGGGTCTTTGGGGGCGTTGCGCGGGCCGCCGTCCCGGCCTCGTCGGGGCGCGGCGTCCAAGGCGTGAGAGGGGGCAGAAGACCGCCCACAGTCCGGACGGACATCCGCTCGGCGGGACACACCGCCCACTATGCGGACGCACGGGGTACGCGGTGTACGGGGGCGGTGACACGGGAGCCGCGACCTGGCCGGGTGGGTCCGGGCGAGGCTCCGTTTTGGCGAAACCCTACAGTCGGCCCCCGTGCCCTTCAGGCGATACAACGAGCGGACCTCAGTGACCAGCGTCACGCCGACCTGGGTGTAGCGCACGCTTTTTGTATGGAGTCCATCACGCCGTCGTTCCACCCTTTGTCGACCGCTGACGGTGATCTGCTGAAGCGGCCTGGGATAGCGTCGACATGTCCCAAGCCGTCTCCCCCGCCGGAGTGAGTCCTTCATGAGCACCACCACCGCCATCGCCCGCCCCGGCGAGGTCCTCGCCGATCTGCTGCCCGCGTCCCGCGTCCGTGACGTCGCCCTCGTGGCAGGCGGTGCCGTGCTCACCGGGCTCGCCGCGCAGATCTCGCTTCCCGTGCCGGGCTCCCCGGTACCGGTGACCGGGCAGACCTTCGCCGCGCTGCTGGTGGGCACGGCCCTCGGCGCCGGCCGTGGCTTCCTGGCGCTCGCCCTCTACGCGCTCGCCGGTGTCGCCGGTGTGCCGTGGTTCGCCGGCGGTGCCTCGGGCGCCACCGCCCCCTCCTTCGGTTACGTCCTCGGCATGCTGCTCGCCTCTACCGTCGTGGGCGCCCTGGCCCGCCGCGGCGCAGACCGCTCGGTGCTGCGCACGGCCGGCGCGATGCTGCTGGGCGAGGCGGTCATCTACGCGGTCGGCGTCCCCTACCTGGCCCTGGCGACCGGCATGTCCGCGACCGCCACGATCGCGGCGGGACTCACCCCGTTCCTGATCGGCGACGCCCTGAAGGCGGCCCTGGCGATGGGCCTGCTGCCCACCGCCTGGAAGTTCGCGCGGAAGTGACGCCGTAGTTCCGGCGGAAGAGGTTCGCCGGGCCGAAGCGCTCCTTCGGCCCGGCGAACCTCTTCGGCGTTTCGGGGGCAGGTGCGAAAGGCCCCGCGGCAACGGTCGCGGGGCCCTTCGTCCACCGGCCGTGCGCCGGTCAGACGCCGGCCTTCACCGGGGCCTCGTCGGTGTCCGCGGCCGGCTCCGTGGTGCGGGCGCCGCCCAGCTTCTGCCTGGCCGCGGCGACCACGAGCACCACCGCGGCGACGAGCAGCGACAGCAGGACGGTCTCGCGTCCGTCGTGTTCCGTGTCGGTCAGCCCGGTGAGGTTGTCCAGCCCCGCCTTGTCCCTGTGGACACCGGGCGGCGGCCCGAAGACGGCGAGCCCGCCGATCACGATGAAGGCGCCGATCGCCACGACCTTGATCCCGGCGAACCAGACCCCGAACTCGCCGTAGGAGCCGACGGAGACCAGGTTGGTGGCCGTCAGCACGGCCATGACGATGAGGGCCCGGCCGCACTCGGGCACGGCCGGGATCCGCCCCTGGAGGATCTTGGCGCCCGCGGTGGCCTCGACGGGGAGCGCCACCACCCGGAAGAACCAGTACAGCCGGCCGGTCGAGAAGCCGGCCCAGTGGCCCAGCGGCCCAGCGGCCCAGCGCGCGATCCGCGTGCGCGGAGAAGGAGCCGGAGACGGGGTTCGCGGCGGATATCTCGCCCAGCATGCGCATCACCAGCACCACGAGCGTGCCGACGAGGGCGTACGAGAGCAGGGTGCCCGGACCGGCGGTCGCGATGCCGGAGCTGGAGCCCACGAAGAGGCCGGCGCCGATGACACCGCCGATGGCGATCATCGTCAGATGGCGGTTCTTGAGGCCGGCCTGGAGGCCGCCGCCGGGGTCTCCGGGGCGGCCGGGGTCGTTACCGGCCTTTGTGAGGGTCGGCTGCGAAGTCATGAGGGTGTGCTTGCTCTGCGCCGGCTGTAACGAGCCGATCCAGTGAATCGGAGGCAAATGAAATCAGAAAGCTTTGAATCCAGATTGTTACTTGAAGTTTCCTTGAGGTTCCATGGTCCTTCTTGTCTGTCCCTGGGGTCGGCACCCCACGCGGCCGATCCGCGGCGGCCGTGTCACACTCGGACCATGCGCGTGTATCTCGGCTCCGACCATGCCGGCTTCGAACTGAAGAACCACCTCGTCGAGTGGCTCAAGTCCGCGGGCCATGAGCCCGTCGACTGCGGGCCCCACCTCTACGACGCCCAGGACGACTACCCGCCGTTCTGCCTGCGAGCGGCGGAGCGCACCGCGGCGGACCCCGGCTCCCTCGGCATCGTGATCGGCGGCTCCGGCAACGGCGAGCAGATGGCCGCGAACAAGGTGAAGGGCGTCCGGGCGGCCCTTGCCTGGAGCGAGGAGACGGCATCGCTCGGCCGGCAGCACAACAACGCGAACGTCGTCGCCGTGGGCGCGCGGATGCACACGACGGACGAGGCGACGAAGTTCGTCGAGACCTTCCTGAACACGCCGTTCTCGGGCGACGAGCGGCACGTGCGGCGCATCGACATGCTGTCGTCCTACGAGACCACGGGCGAACTCCCGCCCATCCCGGCCCATCACCCGCAGGAGCCGCAGGAGCCGCAGGGCTGAGTCGGCCGGCCCGGCCGGCCTGGCCGGCCTCCGAGGAACGTCCGAGGAACGTCCGAGGAACAGGAGCCCAGGGGGCGGCAGCGCCCCCCTGGCCGGCCCGGGGCCGGGCCCCGGCGCGCTGGAACTGGAGAGGGTGGGGCAACCGTGCCGGAAGGGCACACCATTCACCGGCTGGCCAAGGACTGCACCGCACGGTTCGCCGGGGGCGCCGTCAGCGTCCGCAGCCCCCAGGGCACGTTCGCCGGTGCCGCCGCACTCCTCGACGGGGCCGAGCTGCGCACCACCGACGCCCACGGCAAACACCTCTTCCTGGGCTTCCGCGACAGCGACTGGGTCCACATCCACCTCGGCCTCTTCGGCAAGGTCACCTTCGGCGACGCCCCCGCGCCCCCGCCCACCGACACGGTCCGCCTCCGCCTGGCCAACCAGGTCTCGTACGTCGACCTGCGCGGCCCCACCACCTGTGCGCTGATCACGGACGACGAGAAGGCCGCCGTCCACGGCCGCCTCGGGCCCGACCCGCTCCGCGCCGACGGCGACCCCGCGGCCGCCTACCGCCGTGTCTCCCGCAGCCGTACGACCATCGCCGCCCTGCTGATGGACCAGAAGGTCATCGCCGGCGTCGGCAACGTCTACCGCGCCGAGGTCCTCTTCCGGCACGGCATCGACCCCTACCGCCCCGGCAAGGACATCACCCCGGCCGAGTGGGAGGCGATCTGGGCCGACCTCGTCCACCTCATGCACGAGGGCGTCCGCGCGGGCCGTATCGACACCGTCCGCCCCGAACACACCCCCGAGGCCATGGGCCGCCCGCCGCGCGTCGACGACCACGGCGGCGAGGTGTACGTGTACCGCAGAGCGAACCTTCCCTGCCACATCTGTGGCGGCGAGATCCGCACCGCCGGTCTCGCCGCCCGAAATCTGTTCTGGTGCCCCGGCTGCCAGCGGCGGTAGCCGCCCCCGTCGCGGACGGTGTTCTTCAGAAGCCGTGCGGCAGCCACGGCGCCACCGCCGAGCCGAACGCCGTCGACGCCTCCGCCAGCGCACCCTGCCGCAGCTCCCGCACCCGACCCGCCGCCGCCAGCGCCGTCAGGGACACACCGCCGAGGTACGCCGCCCCCAACTCCCGTACGGACAGCGACAGCTCCGCCGCATCCGCGGTGCGCGCGCACGACGCGCCCTTCGGGTCACCCGTCAGCCGCCAACGTCCCGTGTTCCAGGGGCAGAAGGCATCCTCGACGTCGAACACCACGTCCACCGGCGCCTGGTACGTCCGTGCCTCCAGGGCCGCTCCCACGTCGACCGGCCGCACGAACAACGCGTCCCGCAGCCGTGGCCGGCAGCGCCGGATGTCGGAGACCATGTACTGCCAGGCGTCGTCGACCGGCCGGCCGCGCGTCACCAGCGTCGTCGTCAGGTCGATGCCGAACAGGAAGCGCCACAGCGCCGCGTCCGTCGCCGGGTCCAGCGCCGCCAGATCCGCCAGGGTGACCCTGCCGTCGGGCCCGGCGACCCCCCACTCGGGCTTGATGCGGAACCGCGCGTACCCCGTGACCGCGCCCTTTTGCTCGGCGACGACGCACTGCAGCGGCGACGCCCCCTCCCGGTGGCTCTCCGGATCGAGCAGCCCGAACCGCTCCCAGCCGGGCCGCCGCGCCAGCATCCCCGGACGGCCGGGCACCAGCCGCGCGTAGACCGCCTCGCACGCGTCGAGGACCGCCGCGGGCTCCGCGTACCGCAGCCGTACGTCATCGGTGCCGGCCGGTACGGACAGCCGGACCCGGCTGGTGTCGATCTCGGCGCTCACCTGGAAGGTCGCGGCGCCGTACCCGAACCGGCCGTAGATCGCGGGCTCGGACGCGGTCAGCACGGCGAGCGGTTCGCCCCAGGAGCGGATGTCGTCCAGCTGCCGCCGCATCATCGACGTCAGCACCCCGCGGCGGCGGTGCGTGGCCGCCACGCTCACCATCGTGATCCCCGCCGCGGGCACCGAGGCGCCGCCGGGGACGGTGAGACGGAAGCCGAAGGCCCCGGCGGTGCCCACACACGTGTCGTCGTCCCAGGCGCCCAGGGAACGGTCCAGCTCGGTCAGCTCGCCCCACAGCCGCCGCTCCTCGGGCGGTTCGTCCACCCCGCCGAAGGCGCGGATGAGGGCGTCGCACCAGAGGTCCCACTCGGCCTGCCGCAGTACCCGTACGTCCGTCGTCATGGGCCATCCCTATCAGGGCAAGCCTGGACGAGCGAGGGGATTTCTCCCGCGCCGCGGAGGGCGGGTCCCTGTGAAGTTCGGCGCTCGGACGGGGGACAAGTGGGACCTCCCGTGCCAAGGGGCTGGTCGGATGGATAGGGTCCCGAACAATGGCAGCAGGACGAGAGCGGCGCGCGGAAGCCGAGACGTTCACGGCCCGGTTGAAGAAGCAGTGGCACCGGGCCCGCACCGGCGTGCGCAGATCCGCCGTGGACTACTTCCGCGGCGACGGCTCGGACTGGGTCGCGCTGGCCGGCCTGCTGCTGATGATCCCCCTGATCGCGGCGACCACCCTCGTCGACCCCGTGTGGTGCTCCCCGACCGTCCTCGTCCTGCCGATCGTGGCGGGCGGCCTGCTGCTGCGGCCCTCCAGCCTGCTCGGGCTGTACGCCGCCGCCGCCACCGCGCTCATAGTCGAGTCCGTGAAACTCGGCCCCTACACGGAAGGACCGTCGCGGGTCACCCCCGGCACCGTGCTCGTGGTCGCGGCCTGCGGGTTCTTCGGGCTCCTGATCGCACAGTTCCGCAGCCGCGTGGGCGTGCCCTGGCGGCGCGGCGGAACCATGCTCTTCGACCTGCGCGAACGCATCCGCGTCCAGAGCAAGCTGCCGAAGCTGCCGCTCGGCTGGCACCGTGAGATGGCGCTCAGGCCGGCCGGCGGGCAGTCGTTCTCGGGCGACTTCGTGGTGGCGGCCCGCACCAACGGGGGCCGCACGCTCGAAGTCGTCCTGACGGACGTCTCCGGCAAGGGCATGGACGCCGGCTCGCGCGCACTGCTGCTGTCCGGGGCGTTCGGCGGACTGCTGGGTTCGCTGCCGCCGCACGCCTTCCTGCCCGCGGCCAACGGCTACCTGCTCCGCCAGGACTGGGACGAGGGCTTCGCCACCTCCATCCACCTGGTGCTGGACCTGGAATCCGGCGACTACGAGTTGTACTCGGCCGGGCACCCCCCGGGCCTCCAGCTCAGCGCGGGCAGCGGCCGCTGGGAGGAGAAGGCGGCGGAAGGGCCGCTCCTCGGCGTCTACGAGGGCGCGCAGTTCGACTCCGTGAAGGGCTCGTTGCGCCCCGGCGACGTCCTCATGCTGTTCACGGACGGCCTGGTGGAGACCTCCGACCGCGACATCGTCGAGGGCATCGACCGCCTCACCGGCGAGGCCGACCGCTATGTGGCCGGGGGGTTCCACGGCGCGGCCTGGCACCTCATCGAGGCGGTGGCGAAGGACGTGAACGACGACAGGGCGCTCCTCCTGATCTCCAGGGAGGGCCCGACGGCCCTGGCCGCCCGCTGACCCCGGCCTGCCCCGGCGAACCCCACGCCACGCCCCTGCCGCAGGAACCCCGCCCCAGGAGCCCCCCCAGGAGCCCTGCCGCAGGACACCCCGTTCGCAGCGGCTACCGCCGCACGGACCGCCCCCGGGCTGCCCACACGCCCCGCCCCACCCCAACTCCCGTCCTGCTCACGGCAGATGTCCGATACGCCCCCATGGCTTCGTCATGTGTTTGTGTCAGCCCCGTGAGGGCCGATTGCATGGGCAATCGCGGAGTTGATAGAGATGGGCCCGCATCTATCGCACAGCCGGCACGACGGGCCGGTCGGACGGGGAGGCAGGATGAAGTTCGACATGGGGGCGCAGACCCTGTCGACGTTGATGAAGGACTCGCGT
>NZ_JBHUDX010000141.1:0-771 GCF_042678285.1 Streptomyces caeni | reverse complement strand
AGGAGCTCGCCGCCGCCCTGGCGGTGGTCCGAGCCCGCGCCGCAGCGGCCGCCTCGCTCGCCCCCGCCGCTCCGCGGCGACCGGACGAGTGGGCGGACAAGACGCGCGCCGTACGCGGCGGAGCCCGGCCACAGCCGGGCCCGACGGCGTGGAGCCGCACCTACTGGCCGCACTGAACCCGGCCGACCGCGGCGTGCCCTCGCCCCACCCCGCCGACCATCCGAATCGGAGAACCATGAACCCCCTGCAACAGCGGACAGCCGGTGCCGGAGCCGGTACCGCACCGGCCCCCCGCGCCCGAGTGGTGATCGCCAAGCCCGGGCTGGACGGCCACGACCGTGGCGCCAAGGTCATCGCCCGCGCCCTGCGCGACGCCGGCTACGAGGTGATCTACACGGGTCTGCACCAGACCCCGGAGCAGATCGTCGCGACCGTCATCGCCGAGGACGCGCCGATCCTGGGCCTCTCGGTCCTGTCCGGCGCCCATCTGACGATCGTGGAGAAGGTGATCAAGCTGCTGGCGCAGCAGGACGCGGGCGACACCCGCATCCTCGTCGGCGGCATCATCCCCGACGCCGACGTCCGCGCACTGCAGGCCATGGGCGTCCACGGGGTGTTCACCCCCGGCGCGGACATCGGCGGGATCGTCGAGACGGTCCACCGGCTGAGCGCTTCCCTCGACCGCACTCTGGAGCAGGCATGCTGACGAAGGTACTGATCGCCAACCGTGGCGAAATCGCTGTCCGTGTCGCCCGGGCCTGCCGTGACGCC
>NZ_JBHUDX010000140.1:0-6436 GCF_042678285.1 Streptomyces caeni | reverse complement strand
AAACGGTCACCGGTGAGCTGCATACCGTCACCGGAGTCACCCGCGAACCGGATGATCACCCGGTCGAGCTTGTGCACGTCCTTCGCGCCCGCCGGTTGGCGCTGTTCTCCTACGACGGCTCCGTCCGCCTGCTCCGCTGGACTGCTGACCTGGCTGGTCACTGAACTGGACCTCCCTCGAGGCGGCTGTCTGGGAGCGGCCGTCCCGCCGGCCTTCCCAGGATCAACCCTACGTCGGTAAGGGTCGCCTTCCCTCGGCCGTTCGCATGATGGACACGAAGGTGAGACGAATCGGCGCCCTGACTTGTGATGATGTGCCCGCCCCCCGACGCTGCTTCGGAAGACGCTCCCTGCTCGTCATTCGGTTCTGGTGGCTCAGCGCTGGACGGCTCCGGGGCCGCGGTGGTGCCCGGCGGCCGGACCCGCGGTGGTGCCGGGTGGTCCGGCGCCCCGGTGGAGGCCGACGCGGCCCTGCCGGACGGTCGGCCCCCGGACGTCGCGGCCCCGCTCTCTGACACAGTGTCAGCCGATCATGAGTTGAGGTAGGTGAGAACGGCCAGAACACGCCGGTGATCCCCGTCACTCTGGGACAGACCGAGTTTCAGGAAGATATTGCTGACGTGCTTCTCGACGGCTCCGTCGCTCACGACGAGCTGCCGGGCGATCGCGGAGTTGGTCCGACCCTCGGCCATCAGCCCCAGGACCTCCCGCTCCCGCGGGGTGAGTGCGGCGAGTACGTCCTGCTTGCGGCTGCGCCCGAGGAGCTGAGCGACCACCTCGGGGTCCAGTGCGGTCCCTCCCCGGGCCACCCGCACCACGGCGTCCACGAACTCACGCACCTCGGCGACCCGGTCCTTGAGCAGATAGCCGACGCCGCGGCTGGAACCCGCCAGCAGCTCGGTGGCATACCGCTCCTCCACGTACTGCGACAGCACGAGCACACCGAGCCCGCGGTGCGCCTTGCGCAGCCGCACCGCGGCCCGGACTCCCTCGTCCGTGTGCGTCGGCGGCATCCGCACGTCGGCGACGACGACATCAGGCAATTCGCCGTGGTCCGCCAGCTCGGTGATGGTCTTGATGAGTGCTTCCCCGTCCCCGACACCGGCGACGACGTCATGCCCGCGGTCTGTCAACAGCCGGGTCAGGCCCTCCCTGAGCAGCACTGAATCCTCGGCGATGACCACCCGCACCCTGTCCTCCACGATCCTCGGCCCCCCGAGCCTTCCTTTTCAGGCCGTGCGTCCTGTGCGTCCGGCGGTGTCTTCGGCGGCCGGTCGTCCTGCCGCCTCTTCGGCACCTCAGTATCGCGCGATCCTCGAAGGCTCACCGGGCCTGTGGATAACCCCGGTGTGTCCTGTGTGAGCCCTGCCGGGGCGGGGAGAGGGGAAGGAGAGGAGGGAGGTGGGGGAAGCGAGGAGGGGGTTCGGAGTGTGCGGGAGACCGCTCCCCGTGCCGTACCCGCATGTTCTGCACGCCGGCCCCTGCGGCTGCCCCGGCCGAGGGATGAGCAGGCCGACGGACGAGCAGGGGGACAGTCGCGCTGCCGGGGGGTGACCGCCCAGGGCGTTCAGGGGCAGGCGGTGCACGTGGGGGTCGTCAGACCGACCGCCACGGCAGTTCGGCGGTGATCCGGGTCGGCCCCCCGGCCGGGGAGTCGACGACCAGGATCCCGTCCACCGCGTCGAGCCGCCCCGCCAGCCCGGCCAGCCCCGACCCGCCGGAGGCGTCCGCACCTCCCACTCCGTCGTCCGACACCTGCAGCAGCAGCCTGTCGTCCACCCGCCACACATCCACCGACGCCCGTGACGCCCGGGCGTGCTTGCTGACGTTCTGCAACAGCTCCGACACCGTGAAGTACGCGATCCCCTCGATCGCGGGCGCCGGCCGCGACGGCAGATCCACATCCACCTGCACCGGGACGGTGCACCGCGACGCCACCGCCGACAGCGCCGCGTCCAGCCCCCGGTCCGTCAACACCGCCGGATGGATCCCACGCGCGAGGTCCCGCAGCTCCTGAAGCGCCGTCTTCACCTCGCCGTGCGCCTCGCCCACCATCCGCGCGGCCGCCTGCGGATCCTCCGCCAGCTTCTCCTTCGCCAGACCGAGATCCATGGCCAACGCCACCAGCCGAGCCTGCGCCCCGTCGTGCAGATCCCGTTCTATACGACGCAGATCCGCCGCCGCCGTGTCGACCACGACCCCACGGTCCGACTCCAGCTCCACCACCCGCGTCGCGAGCCGCGACGGTCCGAGCAGCCCGAGCACCAGCAGCCGGTCCACCGTCGTCAACCCCCGCACGATCCACGGCGTGGCCAGGGTGAACAGCAGACCCACCAGCGCGGTCACCGTGATCTCGAACGGGTTGTCGAGGTAGATGTGGTGGGTCCCGTCGCCGTACAGCTGTATTCCGCCCTGACCGGCGTACACGGGGAAGACCCAGAACCACAGCGGGTACGTCAGCAGCGCCCACCCGGTCGCCCAGAGGCTCACTCCCACGCAGAAGGAGAACGTGGCCCAGGGGAACTGCACCACCGTGTACAGCATGTGCCGCCACGAGGTCCCGCTCTTGAGCACCGCCCAGACCCACCCCATGGGCCCGCCCCGCCGCACCGGCACCGGCTCCGGGTCGGCCACCTCCAGCCCCAGTAGCGCCCGCGCCCGCACCCGCTCCAGCGCCCCGAACCCGCGGCAACCGGCGAGCGCCGCTGCGAGCAGCGGAATCCCGACGAACGTCACCAGGAGCCCGGCCCCGAGCGAGAGCATCGTCACGCTGTAGGTGAACATCATGATCCCGATCGGCAGGCTCAGCAGCAGGTAGCAGAACTCCTTCCAACTGCGCCCCTCGACCGGCGCCCGCAGAGCGGCAGGAAGCCGGTGCGTCCACCCCCGGGCGCCCTGGAGCGCAGGGCCAACCCACTCTCCGTACCCCTGCCCGTACCGCGTGGCCATCGGCGTCGTCCGTTCCTCTCGTCGTCTGTCCCGGCTCGTCGTCCGTCCCGGCGCGGCCTGTCTGCCCGGCCGGCCCCGGCTCGTACCTCCACTCTGCTGTCCCCGGGCCGACCGAGCCATGGAGCGGGTCGGCGTCTTCAACCGGGGGTTTTCCCTACCCCCGCGTGCCCGGGGCAGGGCATCGCACACCCCTACCGTCCGCCGTGCACCGGACGCCGGACGTCGTCCCCCCGGTCCCGCCACGGCAGCTCCGCCGTGATCGTCGTGGGCCCGCCCGCCGGCGAGTCGACGACGAACAGGCCGTCGACCGCGCCCAGCCGCTCCGCGAGCCCCGCCATGCCGCTGCCTGCGTCGAGGCGGGCGCCGCCGCGGCCGTCGTCCCGTACCTGCATGAGCAGCCGCTCGTCCGCGCGCCACACGTCGACGGTGGCGGTTCCGGCCCCGCTGTGCTTGCTGATGTTCTGCAGCAGCTCGGACACCGTGAAATAGGCGATGCCCTCGATCGCCGCGGCCGGTCTCGCCCCGAGGTCCACGGTCACCTTCACCGGCACGGTGCAGCGCGCGGCCACCGATGACAGGGCGGCGTCCAGACCGCGGTCGGTGAGGACCGCCGGATGGATGCCACGCGCGAGGTCCCGCAGTTCCTGAAGGGCCAGCTTCACCTCGCCGTGCGCCTCCTCGACCATCGCGGCCGCCGAGTCGGGGTCCTCGAGCAGCTTCTCCTTGGCCAGCCCGAGGCCCATCGCCAGGTTCACCAACCGGGCCTGCGCACCGTCATGCAGATCGCGCTCGATACGCCGCAAATCTGCTGCCGCCGTGTCCACGACCACCCCGCGGTCGGATTCCAGTTCGGCGATGCGCCGCTCCAGCTCGTCGGAGGGGGACAGCAGACCGCGCACCATCGCACGGTCCCCATTGGCCAGCCCGCGGGCGATGAACGGCAGCACCGGCCACAGGAGGAACAGCGACACGAACATCACCGTGAAGGTGAGGATGCCCCAGGGCAGTCGTATGCAGTGGTACAGGACCGTCCTCCAGCCCACCGGGTCTCTCAGCGCCATCCACAGCCGCGGGAAGATCCCGCCGGTCCGGTGCAACGGCAGCGGGCTCGGCTCCTCCACCCGCACACCGAGCAGCGCCCTGGCCCGTGCCCGCTCCCACTCGCCCAACTGCCGCGCGCCCAGCAGCCCCGCTGCCAGGACCGGGAGGCCGATCACGGTCACCGTCAGCCCTGCCCCCGTGGACAGCACCGTCACCGCGTAGACGAACCCGATCAGCGACATCGGGAGATTCGCGAGCAGATACGCGATCTCCCGCCAGGTGTGCCCGTCCAGGGCGAATCGCGCGGGCGGCGGGCTGTCGCCGCCCCGGGTGCCGGAGCCCGTGATGCGTTCGGTCATTTCCGCCAGCCTCGTTCGGTCATGTCCGCCAGCCTGCCGCGTGGCGCGGCCCGACGCCATGAGGCGGACCTCCGGAGGATCACTGGGGCAAACCCCACCCCCGCGGGCTCCGACTACCCCGTGCATCACGGGCTGCTTACGCTTTCTTTAGGAGGGCCTAGACTCCCGTGCGTACAGATCGTCGAACACAAGGTTCACCAGGGTCACGAGGTCAGGGAGCGAGGAGCTGACGTGCCGGATCCGACCGCCGTCGCTGTCATGGCGGACACCGGGAGCGCGGAGACTGGAAGCGTGGGAACCGGGAGCATGGGAACCGGAGGCGTGGTGACCCCCGGGGACGTCCTCGCGTCCGGCTACTTCCACTCCTACTCCGTCGTCGGGCTGCTCGCCGTTGTCGGCGTGCTCTTCGTCGCCGTGGCCTTCGGCGCGGGCCGCCTGCTGCGCCCGGTCGTGCCCACACCCGAGAAACTCCTGACGTACGAATGCGGCGTCGACCCCGTCGGCGAGGGCTGGGCCCACACGCAGGTCCGGTACTACGTCTATGCGTTCCTGTACGTGATCTTCGCGGTCGACTCGATCTTTCTCTTCCCGTGGGCGACGGTCTTCGCCGATCCCCGGTACGGCGCGACCACGCTCGTGGAGATGTTCGTCTTCCTCGGCTTCCTGGCCGTGGGGCTGCTGTACGCCTACAAGAAGGGCGTCCTGGCATGGACGTGAACCCGTCGACCCCGCCGGCCGCCGAGGCGGTGCCGCTGCCGGAACCGAAGCGGCTCGGCACGCTCGCCCGCCTGGCCCCCGAGCCGATGAAGGTGGTCCTGAACTGGGGCCGCCGCTACTCGCTGTGGGTGTTCAACTTCGGCCTCGCCTGCTGCGCGATCGAGTTCATCGCCGCGTCGATGGCCCGCCACGACTTCATCCGCCTCGGAGTCATCCCGTTCGCACCCGGTCCGCGCCAGGCGGACCTGATGGTCGTCTCCGGCACGGTCACGGACAAGATGGCTCCGGCCGTCAAGCGACTGTACGAGCAGATGCCCGAGCCGAAGTACGTCATCTCCTTCGGCGCGTGCTCGAACTGCGGTGGCCCCTACTGGGACTCGTACTCCGTCACGAAGGGCGTCGACCAGATCATCCCGGTGGACGTCTACGTTCCCGGCTGCCCGCCGCGGCCGGAGGCGCTGCTCCAGGGCATCCTCAAGCTTCAGGAGAAGATCGCCCGCGAGTCGCTCGGGGAGCGGTACGGCTCGTCGCGGCCGTCCACCTCCGCCCTGCAGAGCGGCCTGGTACGGCCGCCGTCCGCGGCTCCCGCCCCGGGGGCCGCGGAGGCCGGTTCCACGGTGGGTCCGGGCCCGGCTTCGGGGGAGGGACGATGACCGGGGTGGGCTGGCTGCCGGCACCGGCCGAGGAGCTCTTCGGCCCCGAGGCCGTGGCCGCGGAGTCGTACGCGGTCCTGACGGTAGACGTACCGCCGACGGCCTGGACCGCGGCGCTGCGGGCCGCACGCGACGACCTGGGCTGCACCTACTTCGACTGGCTGAGCGCGGTCGACGAGCCGGGCACGGGCCTGCGCGTCTCGGCCCACGTGGTGGCCCTGTCCCCGGTCCGCCGCCTCCTCCTGCGTACGACCGTCCCGCACGGTGCCCCGGTCCTCCCCTCCGCCGTGGCGGTCTACGCGGGCGCCGCCTGGCACGAACGCGAAACCCACGAGATGTTCGGCGTGACCTTCGAGGGCCACCCGGGGCTGGAGCACCTGCTCCTGCCCGAGAGCTTCGAGGGCCACCCCCTGCGCAAGGACTTCGTGCTGGCGGCCCGAGTCGCCAAGGCATGGCCCGGCGCCAAGGAACCGGGGGAGTCCGACCACGGCGGCCCCAAGCGTCGCCAGATGCTGCCCCCGGGCGTCCCCGACCCCAACGAGTGGGGCCCCCTCAAGGGCCAGCTTCCGCCGGCCCCGGCCCGCCCGGCCCGAGCCGCGGGCCGCGCCGCGGGGGAACGCCCGGTCCGCCGCACCCGCACGGCGGCCGAGGGCTCGGCGAGCCAGACCCCGGCCGAGGGCGCCACCACGGGGACCACTCCGGGCGCGCCGCGGCGTGC
>NZ_JBHUDX010000139.1:0-41902 GCF_042678285.1 Streptomyces caeni | reverse complement strand
GGCCGACGGGCGGCGGCGCACCGGGCGCGGCCCCGTCGGCCCCGGCCGCCCCGCTCGTCGGGAGTGCGTCCGTCGGCGGGCGGCCCGGCAGGGGTGGCGGGCCGCCCGGGGTGGCGTCGTGCGGGGGCTCCGCGCGAAATCCCGGTGGAGTGCGTCCGGGCGGGAAGGTCGAGGGGTCCGGTGGCCGGCCGGCCGGGGGATCCCATGCTGCGGGCCGCTGGGCGGGACCGCCGAGCCGACGGGGGTCCTCCCCGGCGAGCGGCGCAGGGGGACGGCCCGAGGGCGGGGAGGCCGCATCCGCAGGCGTGCCGGGCCGGGGTCCCGCCGCGCGTTGCCCCGGCACCGTCGACGGTGCCTCGGGCCCGTCCCCGGTCACCCCCGAGCCCACGGTTCCCGCTGCCGAGGCGAAACGGTCGTCGAGGCTGTCAGCGGCGGGAGCCGCCCCCGTGTCCCCGGCGGAGTCGTCGTACAACTGCCCCCACCAGTCGTCCTCGTGGCCGGTGGGCCTCTCCCCCTGTTGGCTCATGCCCCCAATTGTCCACCGCGCGGGCCCTGTGAAAACGGGGCATCGGGAAAATCCGGCCGGGCGAAAGGCTCCTGACGGCGTGTCGGGTCACCCGGCTCGAACGGCGACTCGACCGGTGACGCGACCGGCGATACGGGACGGGCCCACGCCGGGCAATCCCGCCCCCCACACACACAGGGGAACCGCCCGGCGGCACCGCGGTGACCGGGTCCGGCACGCCTCCGGGCCCGTCACGCTCTCAGGGCCCCGGCCACCCCCGGCCCGGTGGACCGGTGTGCGACTCGTCGCCCGGGGTGGTGCCCGGCACTCCGGGGCGTCGTGTGCGACGACCGGGGCCGGCCTTCCCCGGGTCCCCTCCCAGGGTCGCCCGCCCGTGTCCGCGCAGGCCGGGTCGCCCCATTCCGGGCATTGCGGATGGCGCTCGCCACCGCGGTGGCGTCACCTTGGCAGAGTGACAGGAGGTACGGCGATGATGTGCCGGGGCGGGTTTGCACCGTGGCCGTTCTCGGCCACGGACCGCACCGCGGGGTCTTGTCTTCGGGGAGGGACAACGGCTGATGCTGGCAGCGATAGGGCTGGACGAGACGCACGAGTCGGCATACCGGGCACTGGTGTCCGTGGGCGCCGCCGACGTGCCGGATCTGGCGCGGCGGCTGATGCTCGGTGAGCACGACACCGAGCGCGCCCTGCGCCGTCTGGAACGGCAGGGCCTCGCGGCCCAGTCGTCGGCCCGGCCGGGCCGCTGGGTGGCGGCACCGCCGCGGGTGGCACTGGGCGCGCTGCTCACCCAGCAGCGGCACGAGCTGGAGCAGGCGGAGCTGACCGCCGCGCTCCTCGCCGAGGAGTACCGGGCGGCGGCCGGGGAGCCCGCGGTGCACGACCTGGTCGAGGTGGTGACCGGCGCCGCCGCGGTCACCCAGCGTTTTCTGCAGCTCCAGCTCGGCGCGGCCGAGGAGGTGTGCGCCCTGGTCACCGGCGCTCCCGTGGCCGTGACTGGCATGGAGAACCACGCGGAGGAGCAGGCGGCCGGGCGCGGGGTCCGCTACCGGGTGGTGGTCGAGCGGGCGGTGCTGGACGGGCCCGACGGCATCACCGAGCTGCACACCGCGCTCGCCCGTGACGAACAGGTGCGGGTCGCGGACACGGTGCCGACCAAGCTGGTGGTCGCCGACCGGTCGCTGGCCATGGTGCCGCTGACCTCGCACACCGCGGAGCCGGCCGCGCTGGTGGTGCACGCGAGCGGACTGCTGGAACTGCTGTCCGGTCTCTTCGAGTCGGTGTGGCGGGAGGCGCTGCCCCTGCGGCTCGGGGCGTCCGGCGTCACCGAGCAGGGACCGGACGGCCCCGACGGCATCGATCTGGAGGTGCTGTCGCTCCTGCTGGCCGGGCTGACCGACGCGAGTGTCGCCAAGCAGCTCGACCTGGGGCTGAGGACCGTGCAGCGCCGGGTGAAGCGGCTCATGGAACTGACCGGGGTGACGACCAGGCTGCAACTCGGCTGGCACGCGTACGAACGGGGCTGGGTGGCGCGCGACTGATCCGCGCGGTCCCCGGACGCCGCCCGGACGTGCTCATCGGCACGGTGCCGGTGTCCCTGGGCCCCGCGCCGGGACGCGGGTCCGGTCAGCGGGTCAGAGCGGCCAGGTCGACGGCGTCGGCGAGCGCCTTCATCCCCGCGTCGTTGAAGTGGAGGTGGTCGCCCTGGTCGTAGGCCGGGCGGATGCGGTCCGGGCGGGCGGGGTCACGGACGGCGGCGTCGAAGTCCGCCACCACGTCGAACAGCCCGCCGCGGATGAGGGCGTTGATCTCCCGCCGTGCGCCCTCGCGGGCCGGCGTCCAGCCCCTGTTGCCGCCGAACGGGGTGAGGGTGGCACCGACGACGCGGAGGCCCTGGGCGTGCGCAAGGGCCACGATCCGGCGGTACGCGCGCACGAAGGCGCCCGGATCGGTCAGGGGCGGAGTGCCCTTGAGGTCGTTGACGCCCTCCAGGACGATCACCGTGCGCGCTCCCGTGCGGGAGAGGACGTCGGCGTCGAGGCGGGCCAGGGCGCTGGGGCCCACGCCGTCGCGCAGGAGGCGGTTGCCCGCGATCCCGGCGTTCAGCACGCCGGGCCGGCCGCTCGCGGGCCGGGCGGCACGCAGGCGCTGCGCGAGCCGGTCAGGCCAGCGGTGGTTGGCGCCGTACGTGGATCCGTTGCCGTCGGTGAGCGAGTCGCCGAGCGCGACGACGCTGCCGGCGGCCGGCCCGAGGACGTCGACGCCGGTCACGTAGTACCAGTGGGAGACCTTGGTGGTGTAGGCGGCCCCGCCCGTGTCGCCGGCTCGATTGCCGTGCCGGGCGAGGAAGTTGGGCTGCAGGGCGGTGCGGTGGTAGGTCGCCGGGCCGCAGTCGGTGGGGGTGTGCACGGTGACGAGGAGGTTGGCGTCGGCGGGGACCCTCAGCCGGACGGGATCGGTGACGCGGTCCTGGCCCGGCGGGACGGTCACCGAGGTGGCCCCGGCGAAGGTGGCGGTGCGCAGGGAGCCCGGGACCGCGTCGGGGCTCGCGGGGGCGTCCGGGCGCTGCAACGCGACGGTGACGGCGTCCAGCCGGAGGGGCGCCGTGCCCAGGCGGTTGGTGATGCGGACGCGGACGGCGCCGCCGCCGACGCTGGTGTGCACGACGTTGCGGATCGAGGCGTCCGGCAGGGCGGGGGCCGTTCCGGAGGGGGCGGCCTCCCAGGTGCCGGTCCATCGCGGGGCCGTCTCCGGGCGGGTGGACGCGCCCGGGAAGGTGGCCGCGGTGGACACGACGGTGAGCGCCAGGACGGCGAGGCACCGGCGCCGGGCTCCGGCGGCGCGCTGCGGGTGGACCATGTGGACGCGCCCTTCCTCCCCTGCGGTCTCCGTGGCACGGGACCGGCGAGCTCTCCATGGCTTCCCACGACACGCCGGGGAGGCAACACCGCTTCACCCTTTCGGGCGCACGGCGGGCGGGTCGGAGGGCGGGGTGGAGAGCAGGCCGGAGGGCGCGTGGGAGGCCGGGGCGGAGAGCGCGTGGGAGGCCGGGGCGGAGGGCGGCTGGAGCGCGCCTTCCAGGGTGAGCAGCCGCAGTTTGCGGTCGAGACCGCCCGCATAGCCGGTGAGGGAGCCGTCGGCGCCGATCACCCGGTGGCAGGGGCGGACGATGAGCAGAGGGTTGGCGCCGATCGCCCCGCCGACGGCGCGGACGGCGGCCCGGGACGCCCCGATCCGGGCGGCGATGGCACCGTAGGTCGTGGTCGCGCCGTACGGCACGGCGGCGAGCGCGGCCCAGACCCGCTCGCGGAACGCGGTGCCGTCCGTGCGGAACTCAAGGCGGAACTCCTTGAGTTCACCGGCGAAGTAGGCGGCGAGCTGCCGCTCGGCCTCCCGGAACGCGGCGGGTGCGTGCCGCCATTCCGGCCGGAGGGTGCGGCCGCCCTTCTGCCCCGGCACGGACAGGGAGGTGAGGGCGCCCGACGCGTCGGCGGTCAGCAGGAGGCGGCCGACGGGGCTGTCGAGCACGGTGTAGTGGACGGCGTCGTGCTGAGCCATGGTCAGTGGTCTTCCTGTGCGTCCGGTTGGATCGGTTCAACCGCTGTCCGAAGGTGCTGAACGGCGTAGGAGCGCCACGGGCGCCACGCTTCGGGCAGGTCCTCGCCGGGTGGCGCCACATCGGGGTCGCCGAGGGCGCGGGTGCGGATGACCGCGGCGGTGCTCGGGTCCATGCCCGGCAGCGCGAGCAGCGCCCCGTGCGCGTCGTCGCGGTCGGCGCCGGCGTCGAGGCGGAGGGTGCCGTCGGCGAGGGCGGAGGTGAGGGCGGCGAGCGTACCGTGCGGCCCGGCCGCGGTGCCGGTCCCGGCGTTGCCCGCCGACGCGGCGCCGGCGAGCGCGGCCGGCTCCGGGAAGACGTGGGTGAGGGTGCCGTACGGGAGGTCCAGCGCCTTCCCGTACCGCTGGACCAGCCGCTCGGCCCGGGACCGTCCGACGAGGGCGCGCACGGCGAGCTCCTCCGGGTCGGCCGCGCCGGGCGAGCGCAGTCCGGGGCGGGCCGCCACCAGCGGGGCGAGCCGGGCGTCGGCGCCGAGGCGTTCGTCGACGGCGTACGGATCGGCGTCGAGGTCGAACAGCCGCCGCAGCCGCTGGACGGCGGTGGTGAGGTCGCGCGGGTCGGTGAGGTGGAGCCGGGCGTCGAGCCAGCCGCCGGGGTGGGCGGCCTGCCTCGCCTTTGGCCGGTGGGGCGCCCGGCCGCCCTGCCGCCGCTCCTCGACGGCGACGACGGCGGTGCCGTAGGGCAGCCGGAGCGTACGGCGGTAGGTACGGCCGCCGCGCGGACCGTCGACCTCCTCGACGCCCGCGACCGCCTCGCGGGCGAGCAGGTCGAAGACGGCGGTGGACTGGTACGGGCCGCGGTGGGCGAGCCGCAGCGGGATCCCGGCGGACGCGGCCTCCGGGCGGCGCACGGCCGGTCCGCCGCGTGGTGCGGCGGCACGCAGTTCGCTCGGGGTGGCGGCGTAGACCGCCCTGACCGTGTCGTTGAACTGGCGCACGCTGGCGAACCCGGCCGCGAAGGCGATCTCCGTGACCGGCAGCGCGGTGGTCTGCAGCAGGACGCGTGCCGTGTGGGCGCGCTGCGCGCGGGCCAGCGCGACGGGTCCGGCGCCGACCTCGGCGGTGAGCTGCCGCTGCACCTGGCGGGCGCTGTACCCGAGGTGCCGGGCGAGCCCGCAGACGCCTTCGCGGTCGACCACGCCGTCCTTGATCAGGCGCATGGCACGCCCCACGACGTCCGCGCGCACGTTCCACTCGGCGGAGCCGGGCACGGAGTCCGGACGGCACCGCCGGCAGGCCCGGAACCCGGCGTGCTGCGCGGCGGCCGCCGTCGGATAGAACCGCACGTTCCGCCGTTTCGGCGGCACGGCGGGGCAGCTGGGTCGGCAGTAGATCCCGGTCGTCTCGACGGCGAAGAAGAACTCCCCGTCGAACCGGGCGTCCCGGCTGCGTACCGCCTCGTACCTGGTGTCTTCGTCTATCACGCCTTCCAGTCTGGTCGACGGGAGGGGGACGGGTCCGGCGGGTTTCGGACACCGAGTCCCCGGCCGCCGTCCCCCGCGCCGCCCCTCAGCGGCGACGCCCCCGCTTCATCTCCATCGCCCGTCCCCCGCGCCGCCCCTCAGCGGCGACGCCCCCGCTTCATCTCCATCGCCGCCCTGCCCTGGGCCCCCCTGCGTTTCCACTCGCGCCGCAGTTCGGCCCGTACCCGGGCATCCGTCTTCGCCACGATCCGCTGGTTCTCCCGGAGCAGCTTGCGGTAGCTCTCCAGCCGCCGCTCGGACAGCTCTCCGTCCGCCACCGCCGCGAGCACCGCGCAGCCGGGCTCGGCGACATGCGCGCAGTCGTGGAAGCGGCAGCGGGCGGCGAAGTCCTCGATCTCGGAGAACACCTGGCCCACGCCGCTCCCGGCGTCCCAGAGCCCCACCCCCCGCAGACCGGGGGTGTCGATGAGGACGCCTCCGCCGGGCAGGGCGAGCAGATTGCGCGTGGTGGTGGTGTGGCGGCCCTTGCCGTCCACGTCCCGGGTCTCCCGCACCGTCATGACGTCCTCGCCGAGGAGCGCGTTGGCGAGGGTCGATTTCCCCGTGCCGGACTGCCCGAGCAGCACGGCCGTGCCGCCAGCCAGGAGCGCGGCGAGGGCGTCGAGTCCTTCTCCGCGCCGCGAACTGACCGGCAGCACCTGCACCCCGGGCGCGGTCTGCTGCACGTCCTGGAGGAGGTACGAGAGCGTCACCGCGTCCGGCACCAGGTCGGCCTTGGTGAGCACCACGACGGGCTGCGCCCCGGACTCCCAGGCCAGCGCGAGGAAGCGTTCGAGGCGGCCCAGGTCCAGTTCGGCGGCGAGGGAGACGGCGATGACGGCGTGGTCGACGTTGGCCGCGAGGATCTGCCCCTCGGACCGCTTGGAGGAGGTGGAGCGCACGAAAGCGGTGCGGCGCGGCAGATACGCCCGTACGTAGCGGGGGGTGCCCGCGGGTTCGACGGCGGCCCAGTCGCCGGTGCACACGACCCGCAGGGGGTCGTGCGGGGTGACGAAGGCGGTGTCGGCTCGGACGGTGCCGACGGGGGTGACAACGTCGCACTGGCCGCGGTCGACACGTACGACACGGCCGGGCAGGAAACCCTGCTCGGCATACGGAGCGAACTCCGCTTCCCACCCCTCGTCCCAGCCGTAAGGGGCCAGAAGGTGCGAGGAAGCGGAAGAAGCCGAAAGAGAAGAGAGATTCAAGGGGAACCCTTCACAAAGGGCCCCGGCCGCGCGCACTCGCAGGCGCGAAGAAACAGGAAAGATCAGCCGGAGACCGCGGAGGTGGAGTGGATGAACTTCTGATTGCGGGCAGCGCCCGTCACAGAGACAGCCATCGGTCACACCTCCCGTTCCTCACTCGGCCGACAGCAGCGGCCGACAGCCGCTGCGAGAAGCGAACCTCACCCTAGAGGCACGCACACTCGGGCGCCACCGATTTTCGGCAGGGTCACAGCCCGTGCCCGTCGAGGAGCCGCATCAGGTTCCGCCTGCGCGCTGCAGCCGGGAGCCCTTGGCGAACAGTCCGGTCACTCGCGTGATCACGTCGTGCGCCTCGCTCACGATCCGCCTCACCAGATCGGGACTCGATCCCGCGGTCTCGACGATCGTCACCCCGGAGTCGACGATGGCCCGCCGGTCGTCGTCGTAAGGCGGGGGTGTGATCGTCGGCAGGATGGTGAGGTTGACACCGAACGGCTTGTCGGCGAGTCTGCGCGTGCGCTCGATCTCGCGCGCGAGGTCCGCCGGGGTGGGTTGGGTGAGGGCCGTGATGATGCCCAGGCCGCCCGCCTCAAAGACGGCGGCGGCCAGTTCCGCCCGGCAGACCCACATCATCCCGCCCTGGACGATGGGGTGTTCGATCCCCAGGAGTTCGGTCAACCTGGTGCGCAGCAGGGTTCCGGCCGGGCCGTCCTCACGCAAGGATCTCACCGCGCTCGGCGCGCTCCACCAGCGATGCGGGCGGCAGGAACCGCTCGCCGTAGGTCGCGGCGAGTTCCCGCGCCCTGGTGACGAAACCGGGCAGTCCGCCGTCGTACTGGTTGACGTACTGCAGGACGCCGCCGGTCCACGCCGGGAAGCCGATGCCGTGGATCGAGCCGATGTTGGCGTCGGCCACGCTCGTCAGCACGCCGTTGTCGAGGCAGTCGACGGCGTCGAGGGCTTCAGCGAAGAGCATCCGCTCCTGGAGGTCCTCGATCGGCAGCACGCGCTGCCCCGAGCCGTACCGCTCGCGGACACCAGGCCAGATGCTCGTCGACGAGGCCGAGGGCCAGCGCTGCCCGGGGGGTGAACTTCTTCGCGGGCAGGATCACCTCCGAGAGCGCTTTGTGCAGGCCGAGCATGCGCACGGTGCGGGTGATGCCTCCGCCGCCGGGAAGCAGTCCAAGGCTGACCTCCGGCAGGCCGAAGCGGCTGCCGGGCAGGTCGGCGGCGATCCGGTGGTGGGCGCAGAGGGCGACTTCGAGGCCGCCGCCCAGTGCGGTGCCGTTCAGCACCGCGACGACCGGCCTGCCGAGTTGTTCCAGTCGGCGCATCCAGCCCTTCATCCGGTTGATGTACGCGGTCTCCTCGGCGGCTTTCTCGGCGCTGCCCGCACGCAGCCGGTTCAGATCACCGCCGGCGAAGAAGGTCTTCTTGGCGGACACGAGCAGCACGCCGGCGATCTCGTCGCGCTCTGATTCCAGCCGTGGGACGCACTGCTCCAGGCCGGTCATGAAGGCGTCGTTCATGGTGTTGACCGACGAGGTGGGGTCGTCCAGGGTGAGGGTGACGATGCCGTCTGCGTCGCGGGCGTAGGTGATGGCGGATTCGGTCATGTCTCTGGCTCTCTTCGGTATGCGGTGAGTCCGGAGGGTGTCAGAGGCGCTCGATGACGGTGGCGATGCCCATCCCGGCGCCGACGCACAGCGTCGCGAGGCCGCGGTGTCCGCCGGTGCGCTCCAGTTCGTCCAGGAGGGTGCCGAGGATCATGGCTCCGGTGGCGCCCAGCGGGTGGCCCAGCGCGATGGCACCGCCGTTGACGTTGACCTTCTCGTCGGGGACCTTGAGGTCGCGCTGCCACTTCATGACGACCGCGGCGAAGGCTTCGTTCAGCCCGAACAGGTCGATGTCGTCGATCTCCAGGCCCGCGTTGGCGAGAACCTTCCTGGTGGCCGGCGTGGGGCCGGTGAGCATGATGGTCGGCTCCGCGCCGGTGACGGCGGTCGCCACGATGCGGGCGCGCGGGACGAGACCGAGGCGCTCGCCGATCTCCCGGGTGCCGATCAGGGTCAGCGCGGCGCCGTCGACGATGCCGGAGCTGTTGCCGGCGTGGTGGACGTGGTTGATCCGCTCCAGGTGGTGGTACTTCTGCAGCGCGACCGCGTCGAAGCCGGCCTGCGCGCCGACGGCGGCGAAGGACGCGGGCAACGACGCGAGGCTCTCCACCGTGGTGCCGGGCCGGCGGTGCTCGTCGTGGTCGAGCACCAGCACGCCGTTGAGGTCACGGACGGGCACGATCGACCTGCTGAAGCGGCGCTCGCGCCAGGCGGTCTCGGCCCGCTCCTGCGAGCGGGCGGCATAGGCGTCGACGTCCTCGCGGCTGAAGCCTTCCAGGGTCGCGATCAGGTCGGCGCCGATGCCCTGGGGCACGAAGTACGCGTCGTACGCGGTGGTGGGATCCTGCGCGTAGGCCCCGCCGTCCGAGCCGATCGGGACCCGCGACATCGATTCGACCCCGCCCGCGAGCACGAGGCTTTCATAGCCGGAGGCGACCTTCTGTGCGGCGAGGTTCACCGCTTCCAGGCCGGAGGCGCAGAAGCGGTTGATCTGGACACCGGCCACCGTGTGCGGCAGCCCTGCAACCAGGGCGGCGGTGCGGGCGATGTCGCCGCCCTGCTCGCCCACCGGCGACACGACACCGAGCACGAGGTCGTCGATGCGGCTCGGGTCGAGTGCGGGAGTGCGCTCCTGGATCGCGTGGATCAGCCCCACGGCCAGGTCGACGGGCTTGGTGCCGTGGAGCGCGCCGCCGCGGTTCCTGCCGCGCGGCGTCCGGACGGCGTCGTATATGTAGGCGTCGGACACGACGCCCCCTTTCTCGGGACGGGACGTTGTGCAGAACGGCTCGGACACCGGAGCGCTCGGCGCGGGAGATCTCCCCCCGGGGCGCCTCAGCGGGGGTCTACAGGCCCAGGTCGCGGCCGACGATCTCTTTCATGATCTCGGTGGTGCCGCCGTAGACGGTGGTGATGCGCGAGTCGAGGTAGTCGTGGGCGATGCGGTATTCGAGCATGTAGCCGTAGGCGCCGTGGAGTTGCAGGCAGCGCCCGACGATGGTGACGTACTGCTCCGTGGCCCAGAACTTCGCAGCCGCGGCGTCCACCGCCGTGAGCTCGCCGCAGGAGTGCCTGGCGAGCAGATCGTCGAGGTAGGCGCGGCCCACCCGGGCGGTAGTGACCATCTCGGCCAGTTCGAAGCGCGTGTTCTGGAAGGAGCCGATCGGCCTGCCGAACGCCTTGCGTTCCCTGACGTACTCCAGGGTGCGTTCGAGCACCCCCTCGACGGAGGCCACGGCGCCCGCGGCGATCGAGATCCGTTCCTGCGGAAGGTTGCGTATCAGGGACGTGAAGCCCGAACCTTCCTCACCGAGCCGGTTGGCGGCCGGCACTCGGACGTCCTGGAAGAACAGCTCGCTGGTGTCCTGGGCGTGCAGGCCGATCTTCTCCAGGTTGCGGCCGCGCGAGAAGCCGGGACGATCGGCCTCGATGACCAGCAGGCTGATCCCGCTGTGGCGGTCCGGACCGGTCCGGACGGCGGTGACGACGAGGTCGGCGTTCTGGCCGTTGGAGATGAAGACCTTGCTGCCGTTGACCACGTAGTCGTCGCCGTCACGGACGGCGGTGGTGGTGATGCCGGCCAGGTCGCTGCCGGTCCCGGACTCGGTCATCGCCACCGCGACGATGAACTCACCGGCGGCGATGCCAGGCAGCCAGCGGGCCTTCTGCTCGTCGTTGGTCAGGTCGGTGAAGTAGGGCACGACGATGTCGTTGGACAGCACCACCCCGGCGAGCCCGTCCGACACCGGACGGCGCGAGAACTCCTCACCGATCACGGCGTTGAAGCGGAAGTCGGTGACCCCGCCGCCGCCGTACTCCTCGGGGATGTTGAAACCGAGGATCCCGGCGCGGGCGGCCTCCTGGAACAGCGAGCGGTCGACCTTGCCCTCGGCCCGCCACCGCTCGGCGTGCGGGGCCGCGTGCTTGTCGGCGAACGCACGAACCGTCTCCCGCAGGAGTTCGTGCTCGTCCTCGTACAGCGACCGCTCCGCGGAGATCACATCGGCCATCAGAACTCCTGTTCCAGATCATGATCGGGGGGGGAAAGGCAGTGCGCGCGGTCAGCGTCGGCTCCCCGGCAGGAGAACCGGCTTCAGCGTCACTCCGGCCTGCTGGTCGGCCACCGCCCGATCGAAGTCGCCCAGGGGGTAGGTGGTCACCAGGTGGTCGAGGGGCAGGAGACCGGACCGGTACCGCCGGACCAGTTCGGGTATCAGGACCGATGGTTCGGCATCGCCCTCGACGCAGCCGCGCACCTGGAGCCCACGCAACATCAAAGTCCGCATGTCGAGGCTGACTTCGGCAGGGCCGAGCCCGACCAGCACCAACACACCGTGCGGCCGGAGCAGGGTGAGTGCGCGAGCGATCGACTCGGGCCGCCCCGTGGTGTCCAGCGCGTGGGTCACCGCCGGGATCGAGTCGGCCGGCGAGGCGACGGCCGTGGCACCGTACCGGGCTAGGAGTGCGCGGCGCGCCGCGACAGGCTCCGCCACGACGACCTCGACGCCTTCGGAAAGAGCCGTCAGTGCTGCGGCGGCGCCCACGCCGCCGGCGCCGACCACCAGCAGGCGGTCACCCGGCCGAGGGCGAAGGACGTTGAGCACCGCGCCCGCGCCGGTCAGGAATCCGCAGCCCAAGGATGCGACGGCTGCCGGTGGCACGTCGCCGACCGGAACGCATGATCCGGCATCGGCCAACGCGGCCGTGGCGAACGACGACTGGCCGAAGAAGGCCCCGAAGACCGGCTCGTCGCGGACGCGTATGGTCGGCGTTTTGTCCAGCCGCCGCCCCGAACCGTTGAGCGCGGTCGCCCAGGCGCAATACCCCGGCCGGCCGGCCCGGCACTGGGCGCATCCTCCGCACGACGCGAAGGAGATCACAACCCGGTCCCCGACCGCGAGCCCGTCGACGGACGAACCCAGGTACTCGACGGTGCCGCAGCCCTCGTGGCCGAGGACCGCCGGCCGCTCGCCGAGCTTCTTGCGGGTGACGAGGTCCGTGTGGCACACCCCGACCGCCTCGATCCTGACGATCACCTCGTCGGGCCGTGGGTCGTCCAGCTCGGCTTCGACGAGTTCGCTGGGCGCGGAGCCGCGCGAGAGCAGCGCGGAGATCTTCATTCGCGCTCCAGGCCGAAGTAGAAGAGGTGGCCGTCGGCGGACACGGCAGCCGCCTTGCCGTTCATCACGCCCATGAGGGTGTCGTCGTCCACCTGTTTGAAGTGGTCGAAAACCGGCATGCCGTCGTACACCATCGTGGCGGTCACCTCGCCGCGGAACTCGATGTTCCACAGGCTGGCCTCGCCTCGGCCCGAGGCGGTGTCGGAGTAGAGGCCGCCGTCCTGCGCCCGGCAGATCAGCGGTTTGGCGTCGTCCAGTGCGACGAACCTCTTGCCGTGCCACCGGCTGCCGGTCAGCACCCGCTCGACGGGATGGCCCGTCGGGAAGGCGAAACCCCGCCAGGAGCCGAGGATCGACGAAGCGTCGACGGTCTTGAGGTCCGCCCACAGGGCGTCGAGCTCGCCCGGGTCTATCGGGCCCGCCGCTGCCCGCAGGGCTCGCCACCGCTCGGGTACCGGGGGCATGCCGCCGCTCATCGCACACCCAGCCGACGCATCAGGGCCAGTTGGCCGTTGGTGCGGCGGACGAAGCTCTCCACCGGCTGCTTCGGCGACGGGCCGAGCGGCCTGATGCGCTGCACGGCGACCGTCTGGCTCTCGGTGTACTTGAGGATGCCCTCGGCCCCGTGGCGGCGGCCGAGTCCGCTGTCGCCCATGCCGCCCATGCCGGCCTCGATGCTGCCGGCCGCCGCGGCGGCACCGTCGTTGATGTTGACCGATCCGGAGCGGATCAACCCGGCCATCCGCTCGGCCTCGCGGGTGTTCTTCGACCAGATCGACGCCGACAGACCGTAAGCCCCCTGGTTGGCCAGCCTCAGGGCCTCGCTGTCCGTGGCATAGGGGTACAGCGAGATGACCGGGCCGAACGTCTCCACCGCGCAGACGGCCATCTCGGAGGTGACGCCTTCGAGGATCGTCGGCTCGTAGCACAGCGGCCCGATGTCGGGCCGGGCCCGGCCGCCCGCGAGCACGGTCGCTCCTTTGGCCACCGCGTCGTCGACATGGGCCTCGACCGCCGCGAGCTGCGCCGGCGAGACCAGCGACCCGATGTCCGCCGAGTAGTCGTAGGACTGTCCGAGCCGCAGCGCCTTCGTCGCCCTTACGAACTCGTCGCGGAACGCGTCGTAGACCTTCTCGTGCACATAGGCGCGTTCGATGTGGATGCACATCTGCCCGGTGTTCGCGAAGGCGGCCACGACCGTGCCCGCCGCCGCGGCGGCGATGTCGGCGTCGGCGCGCACGATCAGCGGGTTCTTCCCGCCGAGTTCGAGGGAGGAGCCGATGAGTCGCCGGGCGGCGCGCTCCGCGACGGTGCGTCCGGTGGCGGTGGACCCGGTGAAGCAGACGAAGTCGACGGTGTCGACGACGGCGGTCCCGACCACGGCGCCGTCACCGGCAACGATCTGCCACAGATCGGCGGGCAGGCCCGCCTCGGCCAGCAGGGCGCGAGTCCACAGCATGGTCAGCGCGGCCTGGGAATCCGCCTTGGAGACAACGGCGTTGCCGGCCAGCAGCGCCGGGATCACATCGCCAACCCCGAGGTAAAGGGGATAGTTCCACGGGGAGACGACCCCGACCACGCCCTTCGGCACCCGCAGTTCCCTGACCTTCGTCAGACCGGGCACCATCCCGCGCACATGACGGGTCGCCAGGTATTTCACGGTGCGGCGCGCGTAGTGCCGGGCGATGGCCGCGATCTGCGCCACCTCCTGCCAGGCGTGGTACCGCGCCTTGCCGGTCTCCCACTGGATCAGGTCGAGCACCTGGCCCTGCCGTTGCAGCAGCAGGTCGTGGAAGGCGAGCACGATGTCGGCCCGGCGCGCGATCGGCGTCCGCGCCCACTCCCGCTGCGCGGCCCGGGCCGCGGCGGCGGCGGACTCGACGTCCTCCGGGGCGCACGCGGGGACGGGCGCGATCGGCGACAGATCGTACGGCGCGACCGCGGTCGCCGGGGCGACGGCGCCCCGCTCTGGACGGGTCTCGTCCCGGTGCACCCACGCACACCACTGCCCGATCAGTTCGTCGGTCACCCATGCGGGTCGGGGGCTCGCCGCCGTCCGGGGCGGAGGCGCGTCGATCTTTTCCTGCTCCGTGCTCATGGGGCTCCTAGGGATGCCGGACGGGTGCGGGACGGCTGCGGTGACGTCTGGGCCGTGCAGAGGCCTTGCCGCCGGGGTGACGCCTCGTTATGTTAATCAAAAATCACACCTATGGGCAACCTTGAAATCAGCTCGCATCCTGCGCTTCAGGCACAGATGCTGGGTGAGATGCAGCCTGCCCCGAAGTAGGGAAGTAAATGGAAAATCTCACTAGAAGGCGCATTCTGACGCTTGGCGCCGCGCTGGGCCTCGTGAGCGTGGCGGACGTGTCCCACGCATGGTCGTGGTCGTCCACGGGCTCGATCGCCGGGACCGACACGGTCACCGACCCGTTCTCGGTCTGGGATCCCACGGCGGACGAAGTGGCGGCCCGGCTCCTCGCCGACGGCGCGATCCCGGCGGTCAACACGGCCTGGGAGTCGTGGGTCAACAACAGCGACTCCCTGCCGTCCGGCATGCCGGACTACCTGACCGACTACCTGTCGCAGGTCAACCGGCTGCCGTCATGGGCCGACTCCGCCCTGCTCGCCGCGTCCCAGAAGCTCTACAAGCGCCTGAGCAGCTATCTGTTCGTGTCCGAGAGCCTCGGCAGCGGAATCCTGAGCACCGTGATCCCGCGGGAAGCCAGAGCGGTCTACTGGTCAGCCGGCGGCGCCGACATGAAGGCCCGCGCGGCCAAGACCTTCACCTTCGGCTACGACCTGCACAGCGAGAGCGCCTGGGAGCCCACGGGGCACTTCGTCGTCAGCGCCAACAAGACGCGCCTGGTGCACTCCGCGGTCCGCAACCTGCTGCCGAACTCGCCGCACTTCATGGCGACCGCGGATGAGCCGAAGCCGATCAGCAACGGCGACATCCTGATCACGTTCCACTCCGTGGCCACCGTCGCGCACAACAACCTGCAGAAGTGGGGCGTCACGCTGTCGGCCGCGGAACAGGCCGCGGACCTGCACGCCTGGCAGGTCGCCCTCCACCTCCTCGGCGTGCAGGACCAGTTCATTCCCGCCAGCTGGTCCGACGCACAGCAGCAGGCCACCCAGATGCTGTGGCCGGTCGTCGCCCCCACGGTCGAGGGCACCAGCCTGGCCAAGACACTGCTCGGGTACGTCGAGGACCCCGTCCTGGGCCTGGACACCGGGTTCGTCAGCGAGATGGTCCGCTACCTGATCGGCGACGAGTACTCCGACTGGCTCGGCCTGCCCCACGACCTGGTGTCGCGGGCCCTGATCAAGGCCGCATGGCCGGCGTACGTCAAGTTCCGCGAAGGGCTGTCGCCCATCGTGCCGGACGGCTTCTACCTGTTCGACCAGTTCGTGCGCGGCATCGCCATGCTGTACCTGAACAACGGCACCTCGGCGACGCAGACCCCGATCACCCTCCCCACCGCGAACCGGCCCGGCGCCTGAGCCGGCGGACCCGCTCACGTGACGCCCCGCGACCGGCCCGGCGGGTCGCGGGGCGCCTCCCGCCCGGCTCAGAACACCCGCTCCGTCCCGAGGTCCTGACGACCCGTCTCAGAGCCGGCATGGGCATTCGCAGCCCGGCCCGCGCCACTCGCACCGTGCTCGCCGCCAGGGCCCCCGCGGCGGACCCCGCGCATGCCATGGCCCGGAACCGCCGGTACGGGCTGTCCTGGAGGGAGTTCAGTCGTGGACTCCACGTCCGCAGCGGTCCCCTGCGGCGATCGGCCGGAGGGCACCGCTACTGCAGGCCCAGGGCACCTACGACCAGGGCGGTGACGGCGTCCCGGTGTTCGCGCGTGTCCTGCCAGTGCAGCCTGCGACCGGCCTCGACCACGACGCCGAACCCCGCGTGCACCAGGACCCGGGCCTGGCGCGCATCCAACTCCGGTCGGGCCAGCCGCAGTTGCTGCTCCCACACGGCGATGTGCTCGCGCTGCGCGAGGATCAAGGGCTGTCGCAGGTCTGCCGGCAAGCCGGCGACCTCGGCTTCGGCGACGCTGGTGAGCTCGGTGTGCTCGAAGCTGTAGGCCACGTACGTCGCCGCCAGCGCGACCACGGCGTCGTGCGGGTCGGTCACCTCGTCGAGGTTCTGGTCGACCGCCTGGGCCAGCAGTCCCGCCGCCTGCAGGCAGGCAGCCACCAGGATGTCCACCTTGGTGGGGTAGTGGCGGTAGATGGCGGACGTTGTCAGTCCCACCGCCTCTGCGATCTGCCCGTTGGTGACCTTGACGAACCCGTCCCGCGCGAACAGCGGGACGGCGGCGGCCAGAATCTCCGCGCGCCGAGTGCGCGGCACCGGCTGGACGGGCAGCTCGACAGGGCGCGGGCCGCCGACGGACGTGGCGGGGTCGGTCGTGGCCACGCGCAGGGCACACGCCGACAGCACATCCTCGACCCGGCGTTGGGCGATGGAGACGTGATGCATCGTGATGGACCCGATCGCCCCGAGGGCCGCCGCGGCTCGCAGCTGCGCGTCCGGCAGCGGGGACTCGCGCCGCACCGCCTCGGTCACTCGCCCGACAACGCGCGCGAACTTCGCCCAAAGGAGCCGGCGGTCCTCACGATCGAGGTACCGGGCCTCCCACCGGTAGAGGCCGCCCGACGCGCGCTGGGCCACGGTGACCTGGGTGACGGCGCCGAGCACCGCCGTCAGGTCCGCCTCGGGCGGCACATCGTCGAGCGCTGCGACGAGCCGGTCCACCATGACGTTCGCACACTCGGCGAACAGCGCGTACTTGTTGGGGAAATGCCGGTACAGGGCCGCCGCGCTGATGCCCACACCGGCGGCGATCTCTTCCATGGACGCCGCGTGGTAGCCGCGCTCGCTGAACACTCGGCCGGCCGCCTCGACGATGAGCCGCCTACGGTTGCGCGGTCGAGTGGCCGCGATCGGATCGGCGTTCACCGGCGGGCAGGAGTACGCGGAGACAGGGCCATGCGCGCTAGTGAATCACAAGACGATCGAGGGTCAGAACCCACTGCGGCGCTGGTCGCGCCGCGCGTGACTCCCCCTTCACTTCCCATGTGATTTTCCATTAACAAAAGGCTTCTTGACCGGCGCTATCGCAGGCATAATGACGCACGATCCCGCCCCCACCCACCCGGAACCCGAGGAGTGGCATGTCCACTGACACGGCTCCCGCCTGGTCCTTCCGCCACCACTGGATGGCACAGGCGGCCACCCACGCGATGATGCGGCCCGACAAGCCCGCGCTGCGGTACCTCGGGGCCACCAGGACCTGGGCTGAGCTGTCGCGGCGGTCGCTGCGACTGGCGGCCGCACTCGCCGACCGAGGCGTACAGGCGGGTGACCGGGTGGCCATGCTCACTCTGAACCACCCATGGTTCGTGGAGAGCGTGTTCGCGGCCAACAGCCTGGGGGCCATGGCCGTCCCGCTCAGCTTCCGGCTGGCGCCGCCGGAGGTCGGCTACATCCTGGCCGACTGCACTCCTTCGGCCGTCGTGGTCGACGCGCAGCTGCTGCCGCTGCTCCAGGCGGTGCCGGCCGCCGCATCCATCGCCACGGTGATCGTCATCGGCGAGTCGGACGCGGCCGAGGGATACACCGGTTACGAGAGCTTCCTGGCCGCGCACGAGCCGATGGAACTGCCCGACATCAGCGAGGAGTCCACGGCGCTGATCATGTACACCTCGGGCACCACCGGTCGGCCGAAGGGCGTGATGCTGTCCCACCGCAACATGCAGGTACAGGCGATCACCTGCATCCGGGCCATGGAGATGTTCGACGACTCCGATGTCGGCTTCCTGACCGCACCGTTCTTCCACATCGCGGGCCTCGGTTCGATCGTCGCGAACTTCCTGGTCGGCGGCACGGTGGTGATCCACCCGCTCGGGGCCTTCGATCCGCAGGCCGTGCTCGACGCCTATGAACGCGAGGGCGCCACCATCGTCTTCAACGTGCCGCAGCAGTGGGACCTGATCTGTGCTCAGCCCGGCATCGACCAGCGTGATCTCAAGCTGCGCGTCATCAGCTGGGGGGCCGCGCCTGCGAGCGACGCGACGCTTCGAGCCATGGCGGAGAAGTTCCCCGACGCCCTCAATGTCGCGGTGTTCGGCCAGACCGAGACCTCACCGATCACCTGCGTCCTTCGGGGTGAGGACTCGCTGCGCAAGCTCGGATCGGTCGGCCGGCCGATCCCGACCGTCCAGTACCGCATCGTCGACGCCTCCATGAACGACGTCGCGGTCGGCGAAATCGGTGAAATCGTCTACCGAGGCCCCACCGTGACACAGGGGTACTGGAACAAGCCCCAGGAGACCGCGGACGCCTTCCACGGAGGCTGGTTCCACTCCGGCGACCTGGTCAGGCAGGACGAGGAGGGCTTCATCTGGGTGGCCGACCGCAAGAAGGACATGATCATCAGCGGCGGCGAGAACATCTACTGCGCCGAGCTGGAGAACGTCATCGCCGAGCACCCCTCGGTGCTGGAGGTCGCGGTGATCGGCAGATCCGACGAGCGCTGGGGCCAAGTGCCGGTCGCGTTCGTCGCGGTCGCGCCGGAGACCGACCTGTCGCTGCGGAGGCTGACCGCCTTCCTCGACGGGAAGCTCGCCTCCTTCAAGATGCCCAAGGCCCTCGTGGTGGTTCCCCGGCTTCCCCGTAACGCCGGCGGAAAGGTCGTCAAGAGCATGTTGCGCGCCCAGGACGCGCACGGACACCTGGCACGGACCGAATCGCATTGACGGTTCAAGGGTTCCCGCACGGCCGTCGCACCCGCGGGGATGGTCCCCGTCACGCACGGCCGGCACTGCACCGGCCGCGCCGCTCCCCGCACCCGCGGGGCCGTCCTCGGAGATGCTCTCCCGCAGCCGGGAGTACGCCGGGGGCAGGCCGCCGCTCGCCACCAGCCGCAGCCCTCGGGCGATGTCCCGCACGCATATGTGGGCCATGCCGCCCAGCGCTCCGAGCTCGGCCATCGCCAGCCGCAGGGCGCACTGCAGCACCCGGGCATCCCCCAGACGGCCGTCCACCGCATCGAGGAGCCTCAGCCGGTCGACCCGAACGCGATCAGGCCCTTCCCGGACGTCTTCGCGATGCGCGGCTTGCGCGGCCGTGCCGGACTCCCGATCGGTCCTCTCCCGACACATCGAGCACTCTCACCCGGCGATCAGGGATCCCGGCCGGTCGGCGATCACCGGGCATGTCCGACGACACACTTCACCATGACGTCGCATCCAGGGCGCGTGCGACCAGCGCGGAGCCTTCCGCAGGCACCCCGGCAGCCGGGCGTGCCCGCGCCCTCCCCCTCGCAAGCACCGTCAGATCGGAGGCCGAGGAGCCGAGCCCGCCGGTCGCAGCCCGCTACTTGACATATTCACCTCCGTCACTTTCCGTGTTCGTCTCCGTCGCCCTGTTCAAGACCCGTGCATCGCCCCCATGCGCACAGTGACGCAGCCCTCCGCCCAGGGTGGGCTCACAGCCCTAGGGGGTGTTTCGAGAGTCCTGTGCGGTGCCCGCGGTGTCCGGTGCGTGCTCTCGGCGTGCCGGACGAAAGCCCTCGTACTGGACGTGCTCGGGGTTTCGCCCGGTGCGGCGAGTGGGGGTGCCCCCTGCTCGAAGAGCCTGGGGGAGCGTGCCGGGCGCCGTGGGTGCTGTGCGGGACTTTCGAAACACCCCCTGGCTAGACGGCGTCCGCGCCTTTACGCCGAACATTTCGGTGGACGGCCTCTCCACGCCATTGACGATCAAGAGGGGCCGGAGGTTCTGAGGACCGCCTGGGCGGGCTCGCCGTCGATCTGTCCGTGTCCGCGCAGGGCCCGGGCACCCGATCGGCCCCATCCGGGCAGCGCGGATGGATGCTGCGCGGGGCTGGGCTCACCGAAGCGCCCGACCGGTGAGCGACGCGCAGCATGGAAGGAACGAACAGCCCCGGTCCCTCCTCCCAGAGGTGAGGTGCGATGGCCCTTCCCGCACGACATCGGTCCGGCAGTCCGCTGGAGCACGCCTTCCCCTGGTCGAGCCGACGGCCGCGAACTTCGACAGACTGTTGGAGAGGACGAACCGGTTCCTGAAGACCGCCGCGCCGTCCTGGACCGAGCCGACCGACCCGAGCAAGATCGGTGACGCACACGTTCCGATGGCGCAGCCGCCAAGCCCCGCCCTGTGGAGCTCCCGGCCGGGCCCCTACTGGGCCGGGCAGTGGCCCGTCGGCCGGTGCGGACGGGTGGAATGGCCGTCTGCTTCTGCCCGCGTCGGAGGGCCTCGGCAGCGTGGATGCAAGGGGAAAGACCTGATGGAGCGCGAAGAGCCGTCACAGCCCAGCCTGCACGTTCCTGACCTGCGGTCCGCTCAGGACGCCGATCTGGAGCGGATCGGTGAGACCTTCCAGGTGCTGGCCCGCGCCCAGGACCGGCTGCAGGGTCTGCTGGATGCGGTACTGGCGATCAGCCGCGAGCTGGAGCTGCCGGCGGTACTGCACCGGATCGTCACCACAGCCATGGAACTGGTCGACGCCCGCTACGGAGCGCTGGGCGTGCTCGACGAGGCGAGCGAGCAGCTGGGGCAGTTCATCCCGGCTGGATTGAGCGAGCGGGAGCGTGCCGATCTGGCCGGTGTGGAGTTGCCCCGCGGCCGGGGGGTTCTGGGGCATCTGATGCGCCATCCCGAACCGCTTCGGGTCGAGGACGTTCCCTCGCATCCCGCCTCTGCGGGGTTCCCGCCCGGTCATCCGCACATGCGTACGCTGCTGGGTGTCGCGATCAGCGTACGTGGCGAGATCTTCGGAGACCTGTACCTGTCGGAGCGCCGCGACGGACGGCCCTTCGACCGGGCCGACGAGGACATCGTCGTCGCGCTGGCGGGTGCCGCCGGGATCGCCATCGAGAACGCCCGCCTCTTCGATCAGGTCCGAGCCGGTGCGGAGCAGTTCCAGCGGCTGCTGCTGCCGACCCTGCCGGATCTGCGGCCCTTCACCGGGGCCGCCGTGTACCGGCCCGCCAGTGCCCCCGCGCACCTGGGCGGTGACTGGTACGACGCGGTCCTGCTGCCCGACCGTGTCTGCGCGGCTGTGATCGGCGATGTCGTCGGCCATGACCTGCGTGCCGCAGCTGCCATGGCCGCCACCCGCAATATGCTTCGCGCCCTGCTGTTCGACCGGCGTACCCCGCCCAGTGCCGTCCTCACCCAGCTCGACCACACCCTTCACGCGATGACCGAGAACCCCGTCACCACGGCCTGCCTGGCCCGCATCGAACCGGTCGGTGACGACTGGAGACTGCACTGGTCCACCGCCGGCCACGTCCCGCCGCTTCTGATCGCTCCGGACGGCCGGGCGGAGTACCTGCATGCCGAGCCCGGCGTGCCTCTCGGGGTCGATACCGCGCAACGGCGCCCCGACCACACCCGACCGCTGGCTGCGGGAGCCACCGTGGTCTTCTTCACCGACGGGTTGATCGAGCACCCGGCCCACCCCATCGACGTCGGCCTGCGCGCCCTCGCCGAGCTCGCCACGGCCTACGCCGGTCTGCCCCTGGACGATCTGGTACAGGCATTGGCCGACCACCATCCCAGCGACGGCCACGACGACATGGCCGTCCTCGCCCTGCGTACTCCCGCCCGGGCCCAGTCACCGGCCGCCGTGCCCTGCTGCTGAGCATGGCGCCCTCCGTCGTACCGACGGTGCCGATCTTGCGCGGCAGGTCCGCATTCAAGCGGTCGGGGCGGGTCCGGGGAGCCGGTCCCCCGCCGCGGCCAAGCGGTTTCTCGCTCGGACCGTTCAAGGGAACCGGCACGGTACCACGGTGATCGTCGCGGACAAGCTCCGCTCCCACGACACCGCTCACCGCGAGGTCATGCCTTCCGTGGAGCGCAGCCCGCACAAGGGCCTGAACAACCGGGCGGCGTAAGCCACGGGCCCCCGGCAGCATGAACGCGCGATGAGAGACTTCCGCTCCATGAGCGCGGCGCAGCGCCTCCTACGAACCGTCACGAGGCCTTACCTACGGAGGTTCAATCGCTGGGCGGCGAACAGTTCCAGGTGCGCACAGTTCGGGCAGCGGAAGGCATCGATCTGCCACTGCGGCAGGCCCCGCGTCCTGGCTATGCCTATCACGCCCCGCTCAAGGAGGCTTCCGAACCATCGTGCGTACCCGCGGGCGCCGCTGCCGCTGTCGCTGACGAAGCCCTGCTCAAGACCGACCTGGCCGCATTGGGTGCACCGCATGTTGTTCACCGGGGAAGTGTAAGTGGTGGCCGGGGATTGATGCCGGTGAGTGTCGCGTCTTCAACTGTCGCGAGTTCCCCGGGTCGCCGGGTCCACTACCTGCGGATCCCACGCGCCCGACAACGTGGCGCGTACCGGGCTGCGGCGGCAGCAGCCCGGCACGACGACTCCGTGGTGGACTGCTTCGAGCCCGCGACTGTCAACGTGGTCTGCCAGGCGCACGCACGGGAGGCAACGCGGTTGCCGGTCGGGCGCCCGTCGGCGCAGGGGCCGCGGCCGCTCCCCGGAGCCGATTCGAAGGCTTTGCATTCGGTGCCGGGTTGATCGCGCATCAGATGATCGACGGTATGCGGTCGGCACGACATGTGCACCTGAGTGGCCCTCCTGGATCACACCTGCATCACGCCCAATATGACACTAAAAGCCGCCTTCAGTACCTTCGTCGAAGGTCGGCTGTCCGGCCGACGTCTCTCAGATGGAGGGAAGTGACATGCCTACGCGCACCTTCGCTGTGGCCGCCGCCGTAGTGGGCGCGGCGGCCCTTGCCACCACCGGTATCACCTACGCCACCTCGATCGTCGACGCCAACGAGAGGGCGGCCCCGCCCGGCCACCACGCGGCCCCGTCGGCCCAGCCGTCGTCACCGTCCGCGCAGCGATCGGCCTCGGCTGCCCACGCCAGCGGCAGCGCCGGGGGAAAGAAGGAGAACCGCAGCCAGGAGAACCGCAGCCAGGAGAACCACGAAAAGCAAGACCACGACAAGCAAGGCCACGACAAGCAAGGCCACGACAAGCAAGGCCACGACAAGCAAGGCCACGACAAGCAAGGCCACAACAAGCAAGGCCAGGACAAGCAACTCCAGGGCCAGGGAGGCGGGGATCACGGTGACGGCCACGACCGCGGCCACGGATACGGGTTCGGCGACGACCGCGGCTACGGATACGGCTACAGGCACAAGGGAAGGATCTACTTCAACGGCCGGACGTACTCCGCCCACGCGGACGGCTGCGTCACCGTGGCCAAGAGTCTGAGCTCCAACAGCTTCAACGTCTACAACGACAGCGGGCTGATCATCGAGGTCTTCCGGGGCTTCACCTGCGACAACGCCGCTCCCGTCGCCACCGTCGGTCCGCACGACCGCAGCAACGGCGTCGTGGCCCGCAGGGCCCGCGGGGGCGTGTCCGGCGACAACGACGTGGTAGGCAGCTTCCGGGTGATCGGCCGCCACCACGACGACTGGTGACCGTGCCGTCCGGAGCGGGGGAAGACGCCGGCGGGGTCGCGGCGGACGCGCTTGCCGATACGCGAACGGGGCGGTCCTGTGCGCTTCCCGGACTGCCAGGCGTGGAGATATCCGCAAGGGGCCGCGCCATCGACGCCCTCGCTGCCCGCTCCCCCCGCCCAGCGCCGGGCCGGCGATGCTCGCTCCGAGTGCTGCCCAAGCAGCGCGCTCGGCAGGCCTGACCCGGTTGCCGCTGCTTCGGGTGTTGAGGATCGGTAACCGGGACCCCCTCCCGGTGAAGGCTGAAGACCGGGCTGGGGCATGGGTGTTCACCAGCTGTCCCGTCAGCGGTTCAGCGTCCTCCGGTACGTTCAGGTGAGCGAAGGGGCCGGCATGGCCCGCATCGGCGATGCCGAAGATGCCGACTGGGCCATCGGCGGTGAGCGGCCGGATTTCGTCAGGTCGTGGGGCCGACGAGTTCGGAGAGAACGTCTTCCATGGTGACGAACCCCAGCACGGTTCCCTTGTCGCCGGTGACGGCCGCCAGGTGGGTGCCGTCGGCTCGCATCGCGGTGAGGGTGTCGTCGAGCGGGGTGCCGGTCTTGACACGCGTGACGGTGTGCAGCGCGGTGCGGGGGAAGGGCTTGTGGCGTTCGGTGACGCCGAGGGCGTCCTTGATGTGCAGGTAGCCCAGGACGACGGAGCCGGGGGCGAGGACCGGCAGACGGGAGTAGCCCGCGGTGGTGGCGGCGCGTTCGAGTTGCGCGGGGGTGATGGTGTGGTCGACGGTGACCATCTTGTGGATCGGGACGAGGATCTCGCCGACGGGTCGGGTGCCCAGTTCCAGGGCGTCGCGCAGGCGTTCGCCGTCGGCGGCGTCCAGGAGGCCGGCCTGGCTGGAGTCGGCGACCAGGCGGGCGAGTTCGTCGTCGGTGAAGACGGATTCGACCTCGCCCTTCGGATCGACCTTGAGCAGGTGCAGCAAGGAGTTGGCGAAGGCGTTGATGCCGAAGACGACCGGTTTGAGGGTGCGGGTGAGGGCGACCAGCGGGGGTGCGAGCAGCAGGGCGGTCGGTACGGGCGCGGCCAGGGCGATGTTCTTGGGCACCATCTCGCCGATGAGCATGTGCAGATAGGTGGCCAGAGTCAGTGCGACGACGAAGCCGATGGGGTGGATCAGCGCGTGCGGGACGTGCACGGCATCGAAGGCGGGCTCCAGCAGGTGGGCGATGGCCGGTTCGGCGACCGCGCCCAGCACCAGCGAGGAGACGGTGATGCCGAGCTGGGCGGTGGCCAGCATCGCCGAGAGGTGCTCGATCCCCCACAGAGTGATCCGGGCTTGCTTGTCGCCGGCCTGTGCCCGGGGTTCGATCTGGCTGCGGCGTACCGAGATCAGGGCGAACTCGCCGCCGACGAAGAAGGCATTGGTGAGCAGGGTCAGCGCGCCGACGAGGAACTGGACGGTGGTCATCGGGCGCTCTCCTGCTCGGCCGGGGTGGTCGCGGGCGCGGTGAGGGTGACACGGCCGGCGCGGTGATGGTCGACGGCAAGGACCGTGGCGTCCCAGCCGTCGAGGTGGATGCTGTCGCCTTCGGCCGGGATGCGTTCCAGACGGGTGGCGATCAGGCCGGCCAGGGTCTCGTACGGCCCGTCAGGCGCCGCAAGACCGATCTCGGTGAGCTGGTCGAGGCGGATGCCGCCGTCGGCCTCCCACACCGCGCGGCCGTCAGCGGCCGGGGCGGGGAGCAGGGCGGGGACTTGGTGGGGGTCGTGTTCGTCGCGGACCTCGCCGACGACCTCCTCGACGATGTCCTCCACGGTCGCGACCCCGGCGGTGCCGCCGTACTCGTCGATGACCACGGCCATGGTGCGCGTCGCGCGCAGACGCTCGAGCAGGGTGTCGACCGGCAGGCTGTCGGGCACCTGCAGCGCCGGCGTGATCAGGTCGGTGACCGGGGTTGTGGGGCGCTTGCCCTCGTCCAGGGCGAGAACGTCGCGTATGTGCACGGTGCCGATGACCTGGTCGAGGGTGTGGCGGTAGACCGGGAAGCGGGACAGTCCCGTGGCGTGGGTGAGGTCGGCGGCGTCCGCGGCGGTCGCGTGGGCCTCGAGTGCCTTGACGTCGATGCGCGGGGTCATGACGTTCTCGGCGGTCAGCTCGCCCAGGTGCAGGGTGCGCACGAACAGCTCGGCCGCGTCCGCCTCGATGGCGCCCTCGCGCGCCGAGTGCCGGGCGAGGGCCACCAGTTCCTCCGGGGTGCGGGCCCCGGCCAGTTCCTCGGCGGGCTCCAGGCCGAAGCGGCGCACGAATCCGTTGGCGGTGTTGTTCAGGTGCCGGATGAAGGGGCTGAAGGCGGCGGTGAAGCCGCGCTGCGGACCGGCGACCGCCCTGGCGACGGCCAGAGGGCGGGAGATCGCCCAGTTCTTGGGCACCAGCTCTCCGACGACCATGAGCAAGACGGTGGAGACCGTCACGCCGAGCACGGTGGCGGCCGTGGCGGCGCCGCCGCCCAGGCCGATCGCCTCCAGCGGCCCGCGCAGCAGGGCGGCGAGCGACGGCTCGGCGAGCATGCCGATCACCAGCGAGGTCACGGTGATGCCCAGCTGGGCACCGGAGAGCTGGAAGGTCAACGTGCGTACGGCCTTCAGGGCGCCGTCGGCACCACGCTCGCCGGCCTCGGCGGCCCTCTCCAGCTCACCGCGTTCGACGGTGGTCAGGGAGAACTCGGCCGCCACGAAGACGGCGCACGCCAGGGTGAGGGCCAAGGCGAGCAGGAGCAGCAGGATCTCGGTCACCGTGCCACCCCCGTACCCGTCCGTATCGGCCGGCGGGAAGCGGCACGGTTGGTACTGGGAGGTTCACCCATTGCGGGCCTACTGCTCCTTCGTCGACGAGGACCGGGCGGTCCGGTCCTTGCATGTCCGGCGGGAAGGGATGTTTCCCCGAACCCATCGTAAAGGGTCTGCAAAGCACCTCGTCGGGCGAGCGTCCCCAGCCCGTCGGCGGGGCGCCTTTTCGGACTTTTCCCCAGCCGTGACGCAAGGAACCCCCCGAGGGCCGCACCACCTCTATGCTTCTACATGCTTGTAGAAAACGCGAGGGGCCGGCCGGCTGTTCCCGACCGCTTTCGCGCGCAGACGTCCGCCGGAGAAGGAGGTGCCGCGCGATGAGCGGTGATCCGCTCGCCGCGAGCGGCGACGGGTCGACGTACCGTCGGCCGGCGCGGTTCCCCACCGCACGTCACCGTGGTCCGCCCCGGGAACCGGGCGCCGCATACGCCCGCACGCGTCCTCACCCACTCACCTCGCCCGGGAGGGCACACATGGCTTCGACCGACCTGGGCAAGGTGGTGGACAGGGCGTGGGCAGGCAGGAGCCTGCCGGAGATCCCGGCCGCGCCCGTCGCCGCACTGAAGGGGGTCTCCGACCGTGACGGCGAGCTGCCGAAGGAGGCGTTCGGCGTCACCACCGTCGCGGACCTGGCCGAACTGAAGTACGTCCGCCGGACCCAGGCCCTGGCCGCCATGGAAGCGGACAAGTAACCATCGCGCCCGGTGGTGCGGCCGGCCGCACCACCGAAGCGCCGTACGTCACGCACACGAAGGAGTGAACGCCAGATGGTGTTCAAACGGCTGCTCGGCTCGCTCGGTGTGGGCGGGCCCACAGTGGACACGGTCCTCGCCCCGGGCGCTGTCCTGCCCGGCGGCACCCTGTCGGGCCGGGTCCACCTCGAGGGCGGCAACGCGGACTTCGACATCGACCGCATCACCCTCGAACTCGTCGCCCGCGTCGAGGCCGAGCACGACAGCGGAGAGAGCGAAGGTGTCGTCGTCTTCGACCGGTTCACCATCGGCGGCGGCTTCCGCCTCGCCGCGGGCGAGCAGCACGGCGTCCCGTTCAGCCTCACGCTGCCGTGGGAGACGCCGATCACCGAGCTGCACGGGCAGGGCCTGGGCATCGCACTCGGCGTGCGCACCGAGCTGGCGGTGGCCGGCGCGAAGGACAAGGGCGACCTCGACCCGCTCGCGGTGCGCCCGCTGCCGGTGCAGGAGGCGGTCCTGGAGGCCCTCGGCCAGCTCGGGTTCGGCTTCAAGTCCGCCGACCTGGAGTACGGGCGCATCCGCGACACCGGCCAGCAGCTGCCCTTCTACCAGGAGATCGAGCTCACCCCGGCGCCGCAGTACGCGCACCGGGTGAACGAGATCGAGGTGACCTTCCTCGCCGCCCCGGGCGGCATGGACGTGGTACTGGAGGCCGACAAGCGCGGCGGCTTCTTCTCCGCCGGCCACGACGCGCTGACCCGCCACACCGTCTCCCACGACGGCGTCGCGCACCAGGACTGGAACGCCGTGGTCGACGGCTGGATCCAGCAGCTCGTCGAGCACCGCACCGCCCACGGCGGTCACGGCTCGTACGGGCACGGCGAGCCGTACGTGGGCCACGGACACGGCGACCACCACGGTGACCACCATGGCGGCCACCGGTCGGGGCCCGGGATGGGCACCGCGATCGCCGCGGGCGCGGCCGGTCTCGCCGTCGGTGTGGTCGGCGGCATGGTCGCCGCCGAAGTCGTCGACGAGGTCGGTGACTTCTTCGAAGGCGACGAGGAGGACGAGGGCTGAGGAACCACCTCACCCTGCTAGCTTCTACATAATTGTAGAAAATTTTTGGTGTCCGGGCCGCCGTGCGGCCCGGACCGCCGACCGAGACCGGGAGTGCTCATGGCCCTGTGGGACCGCATCAAGGAATCCGCCGCCACCATGCAGACGCAGCTCGTGGCGAAGAAGAACGACCTCAAGTCCGGTGCCTTCCGCGACGCCTCCATGGCGATGTGCGCGCTCGTGGCCGCCGCCGACGGCACCATCGACCCGGCCGAACGGCAGCGGGTGGCCCAGCTGATCGCCACCAACGAGGTGCTGCAGAACTTCGACGCCATGGACCTGCAGCGCCGCTTCGAGGACAACCTCGCCAAGCTGACCGCCGACTTCGCCTTCGGCAAGGTCAGCGTGCTGCAGGAGATCGCCAAGGCGAAGAAGAAGCCCGCTGAGGCCCGTGCCGTCATCCAGATCGGCATCGTCATCGGCGGCGCCGACGGCGACTTCGACAAGACCGAGCAGGCCGTCGTCCGCGAAGCCTGCTTCACCCTCGACCTGCCGCCCCACGAGTTCGACCTGTAGGCCGCAACACCAGAGAAGGAGACCGGTGTGGAAATCTCCGGGATCATCAGCGCCATCGTGATCGGCATCGTCATCGGCACGCTCGGGCGGCTGGTGCTGCCGGGCCGGCAGCGGATCGGCGTGCTGTGGACGATCGCCGTCGGTATCGCCGCAGCCTTCGTCGGCACCGGCATCGCCACCGGCCTGGGGGTGGCCGACACCAGAGGCATCGACTGGATCGAATGGCTCATCCAGATCGCTCTCGCGGCCGCGGGCGTAGCCGCCCTCGAACGCTTCAAGGCCCGCACCTGACCGACGTTCCCGCCAAGGGCGCCGACGCCTGCCGGGCGCCGGCGCCCCCTGGGGCACGCGGCGGCCTTCCCGTCTATACGGGAGTGGCGGCGTGCAGGATGAGGAACAGTGTGACGGCCGAGTTCGCCGAGGACAGCGCCGAGGCGGTGGCGCCCGCCGCGGCACCCCAGACGGCCAGACCCACCGCGGTGAACACCGGCGGCCAGACACCCCCGGTGGGAATGGGGCCCAGCAGGGCGGCCACCCGGCGCGGCACCGGACCCGTGGCCGCGAAGCCCGCCAGCGAGGCGGCCGGCCCGCCCCGGGAGATCAGCGCGGACCGGCCGACCGCCAGCGCCACGGTGCGTCGGCTGCCGACCGTCTGGGCCGCCTCCTCGTCCGCCCATCGCTCAGTCGTGTACGTCACCGCGGTCCTCAGCGGGCGCAGGAACGGGTTCGCCCGCGCCGCCAGCTGCACGGTCAGCAGGAACCGGTGGTGACGGCGGACCAGGTGCGCGCGCTCGTGGGCGAACAGGGCCCGACGCTCCGCCGAGGTGAGACCGGCCAGCATGCTCGAGCTCACCACGATCCTCCCCCGCCTGCCCGGCAGCGCATAGGCGTACGGCAGCCCGTCGGGCAGCACCGCCACCTCAGTCGCGGGCAGACCGGCAAGAGCGCGCTCGGTGCGGCGCCGCACGCGACGATGGCGCCACACCACCCGCGTACACGCGGCCAGCACCGCGAGCAGAGCGGGGATGGCGGCCCTGCCCGCGACCTCGTCGCACGGCACCGCCTCACGCACCTCCGGATCCGACCAGCCATCAGGCAACGGGTTGCCCGGAAGCTGCGCGGTGCCGACCACCATCAACAGCCCCAGGCACAGCGTGCTGCACACCGCGAGCACCCCTGCAACCGCCGACAACAGCCAGGTCGCCGCCCGCGGGTGCAGATACTGCTCGGCCAGACGGGCGAGCGGCCACGCCGTCAAGGGCAGCACCAGCGGCAGGAAGACGAAAACTCCCATGACCGCCTCTACTCCTCCTCTTCCCGTGCCCGCTCCAACAGCTCCCGCAGCACCTGCTCATCCTGCGGCGGCAGACCGGTCACGAAACTGGCCAGCACCGCCTCCCGGTCACTCTCCCCGTCCAGGACCCGCCGCATCCGCAGCGCCGCCAGACCCGCCTCGTCGGCCCTCGGCGTCCACACGAACGACCGGCCCGCCTTCTCTCTCGCCACCGCGCCCTTGGCCAACAGCCGCGTCAGAATGGTGATCACCGTGGTGTAGGCCAGGCCGCCGCCGAGACGCTCCTGCACCCACGCCGTACTCACCGGCACCGGCGCCTCGCGCAACGCCGCCAGCACCTGAGCCTCCAGCTCGCCCTGGCCGCGCCGCCGCCCACGCTCCTGGTCCCTCACCCGTCTCCCTCCAGCCGCACGCCCTGCTCGCCCCACGCGGAGGCGGTCCATCGTAGCCAGCGGCCCCACGGCCCCCTGACCCACACTTCTACGGTGCCGTAGATCCACCGCGTCGTCCCGGGCGTGAGCGTGCTCCCCTGCGCGGGCATGAGGGCGGCACCCGTCGAGCGCCCGGTCCGTGGCGGGTGGTCATCGGCCGTGGGCGGTGGCGGCCACCGCGGGCAGGACGGCGAGGGAGAGGATGCCGCCGGTCAGGGCGAGGACCGGGTAGCCGGCGAGGTCGACGACGACGCCGGAGGCGAGACCGCCGGTGGCGCCGGCGATGGCGATGGCGACGTCGACCGTGCCCTGGGTCCTGGCGCGGGTCGCCAGGGGCACGGTGTCGGTGATGATCGCGGTACCGGACACGAGGCCGAGGTTCCAGCCCAGGCCGAGCAGGGCGAGGGCGAGCGCGAGCAGGGCGACGGAGTCGGCGGGAGCGGCGGCCGCGAGGATGCCGGCCCCGAGGAGGATGATGCCGGAGGCGGCGGCGACGGCCAGGCGGCCGTAGCCGTCGACGAGGCGCCCGGTGAGCGGTGAGGGCAGGTACATCGCGCCGACATGGATGGCGATGACCAGGCCGGAGGCGGCGGTGCCGTGGCCATGGTCATGCATGTGCACGGGCGTCATGGTCATGATGGCGACCATGACGAGCTGGGTGACGACCATGACGAGTGCGCCGAGCACGGCCCCGCCCCGCGCCCGCGGCGGTGCCGCGGGCGCCTGGGCCCCCGTCTCGACCGCCGGCTGCGCGGTGTCGAGGGTGCGGGCGAGGCGCAGGGGGTCGGGGCGCAGCCAGAGCGCCAGGACGAGGGCGCCGCAGGCATAGGCGGCACCGGCCAGCAGGAAGGGGCCGGCCAGACGGGGGATGCCGAACGTGGCGGCGAGGTCGCCGGTGGGCGCGGCCAGGTTGGGGCCGACGACTCCGCCGAGGGTGGTGGCGACCAGGACGGTGGAGATGGCGCGGGCACGGTGGGTGGGGGCGGCGAGGTCGGCGCCGGCATAGCGGGCCTGGAGGTTGGTGGCGCTGCCCGCGCCGTAGACGAAGAGGGCGGCGAACAGCAGGACGGGGTTGTCGAGGACGGCGGCGGCGATGACGCCCGCGCTGCCGAGCGCGCCGGTCGCGTAACCTGCCGCGAGTCCGGGGCGGCGTCCGTGGGCCTGGGAGACGCGGCCGACGGTGATCGCGGCGACGGCGCTTCCCGCAGTGAACAGGGCGCTGGGCAGCCCGGCGAGGCTGGTGCTGCCGAGCATGTCCTGGGCGAGCAGGGCACCGACGGTGATGCCGGCGGCCAGGCCCGCGCCGCTGAGGATCTGGGAGATGACCAGAACGGTCAGGGTCCGTCGCTGTGCGGCGGTGCGTATGTCTGTGGGCGCGGCGGCGGCGCGGCCCGGACGGACCGGCCCGCCGGCCGGTCCCCGATGCGTCGGGACGTCCTCGTTCACACCATGGCCCCTGTTTCGACGGGGAGTTCGGCCAGGCGCCACTCCAGCATGCCGTCGTCGAGGCGGATCGCACGGCGGCCACGGGCCTTCAGCAGCCGTACCGCGTCGTAGGCGAGCACGCAGTACTCGCCGCGGCAGTACACCACGATCTCCGCGCCCTCGGGCAGTTCGTCGATCCGCTCGGCCAGTTCCTCCACCGGGATGGACAGCGCGCCGGGGATGTGTCCGGCCTGGTACTCCTCCGCCGGGCGCACATCGAGGACCAGGGCGTCGCCCGTCCCGGGCCGGGCGAGCAGTTCCTCGCGGGTGACCTCCGCGGCGCCGTCGTCGCCGAGGTAGGCGTCGCGGGCGGCGGGCACGGCGGTCCGGTGCGCCGCGGCGACCCTGCGCAGCAGCGCGAACAGCCGCGCCACATCGTCTCCGGCCAGCCGGTAGTGGATCCGTACGCCCTCACGGCGGGTGGCTACGAAGCCGGCCTGCTTGAGGATCTGGAGGTGGGCCGAGGCGGTGGTCAGGTTCAGCCCGGCCGCCTTCGCCAGCGCGTCCACCGTGCGTTCGCCCTGCGCGAGCAGGTCCAGGAGCTCCAGGCGCTTTCCGCTGGCCAGCGCCTTGCCGCTGACGGCGAACGCCTCGTAGAGCTGCGCCTTCACATGGGCCTTCGTGTGCTCCGCCACAGACATCCTCCATAACTCCATGGAATACCGTAAGGGAGGACGGGCGCAGAAGCCAGAGCCCTTCCGCCGCCTTCCCCGAACGGGCCGCCGGCACCGGCCTCGACCTGGAGCACGGATCATGCCCCACCCCACCCCCGCCCTGCCCGCCTCGCTCGGCCCGATACGCCTGGGCCTGCGGGCCAACCTGGCCCAGTTCGTGCTGCTGGTCGCCGTCAACGCCCTGGTAGGCGGCGAACTGGGCCAGGAGCGCACGGTCGTGCCACTGCTGGCCGACCAGATCTTCCACCTGTCCGCGTACACCGCCGCGCTGACGTACATCGTGGCGTTCGGCGCCACCAAGGCGGCGGCCAACTTCTTCGCCGGAACGCTCTCCGACCGGTTCGGCCGCAAGCCGGTTCTGGTGGCGGGCTGGCTGGTCGGAGTGCCCGTACCGCTGATGCTGATCTGGGCCCCCTCCTGGGGCTGGGTGGTCCTCGCCAACGTCCTGCTCGGCGTCAACCAGGGCCTGGCCTGGTCCACCACCGTCATCATGAAGATCGACCTGGTGGGCCCGGCACGCCGGGGCCTGGCCATGGGGCTCAACGAGGCCGCCGGCTACGGCGCGGTGGCGGTCACCGCGATGGCCACCGGGGCCATCGCCGCCCACTCCGGGCTGCGGCCCGAGCCGTTCTTCCTCGGCATCGCCTACGCCGCCCTGGGACTCGGCCTGTCGGCCCTCGCGGTCCGGGAGACCCGCGACCACGCCCGCGCCGAGGCCGCCCTCCACCCGGCGCCCAGGAACCCGGACCGCCACGGCGAGCTGACCACCGGCCGGATCGCCCGGCTCACGAGCGTCGGCGACAAGGCGCTGTCGTCCGCGAGCTGGGCGGGCATGGTCAACAACCTCAACGACGCGCTCGCCTGGGGCGTCTTCCCCCTGCTGTACGCCGCACACGGGCTGTCCGTCGCCCGGATCGGCCTGCTCGCCGCCCTCTACCCCGCCGTCTGGGGCGCCGGGCAGCTGCTGACCGGCTGGTGGTCCGACCACATCGGGCGCAAGCATCTGATCAGCGCCGGAATGCTGCTGCAGGCGGCCGCCATCGGCCTGGTCGCCGTCGGCACCGCCTTCCCCGTCTGGGCGGTCGCCCAGGTCCTCCTCGGCGCGGGCACCGCCATGGTCTACCCGACCCTGCTCGCCGTGATCGGCGATGTCGCCCACCCGGCCTGGCGGGCCCGCGCGGTCGGTGTCTACCGTCTGTGGCGCGACGGCGGCTTCGCGGTCGGCGCCCTGCTCGCCGGAGCCCTCGCCGACGCCTACGGCATCATCACGTCGATCTGGGCCGTGGCCGCGCTCACCGCCGCGGCCGGCCTGGTGGTGGCGGTGCGCATGTACGAGACCCACCCGCGGCCGGCGACCACCCCGCGGTGACACCGACTCCGGCACACCGGGCGCCGGAACACCCGACGGCAGAACACCCGGCCGGCGGCGGGAGGGCGGTGCACGGCGGCCGTCCCGGCGGCGGTGCCTTCCCCCGCGGCGGTGCCTCCGCCCGCGTCCGTGCCTTCCCCCGCGGCGGTGCCTCCGCCCGCGTCCGTGTCTTGCCCCGCGTCCGCGCCTCCGGGCCCGGCGGTGAAGACCCGCCGCAGCGCGTCCGGTGGCGGGTTCAGCCCGCCGTGGAGCACCTGGCGCCGTTCACCGTGAAGTCGTAGGGCGCCGTGTTGCTGCCGTGCCACGAGGAGAGGAAGCCGACGGCGAACGTACCGTTCGCCGCCACCTTCTTGTTGTAGTCGGCGGCCTTGGCGGTGACCTCGGAGCCGTCCTGGGTGTACGTGCCGTCCCACATCCGGGTGATGCGCTGACCGTTCCCGAACGTCCAGGCGATGCGCCAGTCGTCGAGGGCCCTGGTCGAGGTGACGGTGACGGCGGCCTGGAAGCCGTCCGGCCATTCGTCGACCACCTCGTACCTGACCCGGCACGTCGACGGTGCCCGCGTGCCCGGGTACGACGGGGACGGCGGGGACGGCGGTGACGGCGGGTCGGCCATGGGGCTGGTCGACGTGCCCTGCGGTTCCGCGTCCCGGTCGCCGCTCTCCGCCTCGGGGCCGGGGGTCGCCGGGTGCGAGGTCGGGGAGGGGCCGGACGCGCCGTTGCCGGAGGGCGAGCCGTTGCCGGAGGGCGAGCCGAGGGACGGCAGGGACGGTGCCGGGTCGGCGACCGGCCGGCGGTCCGACGGGTCGCCCGCCGCGGAGGTCCGTGCGTCCGAGGTGCCGACTTGCATCAGCGAGACCGTCAGTGCCAGCGCGGACACGATGACGGCACCGGCCAGGACCCCGGCCCGGCCCATCCGGGGCCGCGCCGCGGTGCCCACCGTGACGCCCCGGTCGCTGCCCGCGTCCGCGCGTCCGCCGATGAGCCCTGCCTCCGCGGCCCGGCGCCGCCGCTCCAGGTAGGCGAGCCCGCCCCACCCGATGACGCCGCCCGCCAGTGCGGCGGGCGTCCCCCCGCCGCGCAGCCGCAGGCATGCCACCGCCTCCGCGCACTCCACGCAGGTGGCGAGGTGCTTCGAGAGGTCCTCCGGCGTCTCGGCGGCCGGCGAGCGGGTGACCGCGTCCAGGAGCCGGGCGTAACTGCGGCATGCGGCGTCCATGGGCGTGTCGAGGTGGTTGCGTTGGCAACGGTCTCGGAACAGCGCCCGTACCTGGCTGAGTTCCTCGGACGCGGTCGCCGGGTCCAGGCCGAGCCGGCGGGCCACGTCGGCCGGCGGGAGCGCCTCCACTTCCACCAGCCACAGCAGCGCCGCGTCCGGTTCCTGCATGTCCTTGAGCCCGCGCAGGGCCAGGGGGCGCCGCAGGGGCGGTCCCGCGTACCGCGCGGCCTTCTCGGAGTTGAGCCACAGCCGCAGATCCGGGTCGAGCCACTGCCCCTTGCCCTCGGCCTCCCAGGCGGCGGCGGTGGTGCGTACCGCGGTCAGCAGCAGCGGTATCCGGGGCAGCCGCGGAATGCGGCGTCCGCTGGCCTTCACCTGGGCCTCGGCCGCGCGCGCCTCATGGATCCCGTGGGTGAACGCCTCGGTGGCCAGTTGTCTGCCGGCGGCGGAGCCGGAGGTGCACAGGTCGGCGTACGACAGGACGGCGTCCCAGCACTCCGAGAACAGTGCGGCCTCAGCGGCGTCCTGGGGGGTCGGCAGGTCTGACATGGGGGCTCCTGCATCCATGCTTCCACAAGCAAAGCCAACTCCCCAGAGATTCAGGGGAGTTGACGATGTCTCACGACAGGCCCAGAGCTTTTCACGATTCCCACACAACTGACAAGCGGCATATTCAATTACCGTTACCGCGTGGTTGCGCTCTGTTGAGTTGTACGGATCGCGGGCCCACTGTGCTCAGTCAGCGGGGCACACGGTGGTCGTGTTACACGCGGGACGCGCGGGGCGGGTCCCCGGCCCCTTCCTTGTCCTCGTCCTCCGCGGGGAGGCTGTCCATGAAGGAGCTGACGGAGAACACAGCGCGGCCCGGGCCGGGCGGACCGTAGCCGGGGGGCGAGGAGAGGCCGAAGTCGTCCATCGTGGCGCGGTACGCCTCAAGCAGCCGGATGTGGTACTCCAGTGGCGCGCCCTGCGGGTTGGCCTTGCCCAGCGGGGTGGTGGGCTCCGGGCACCAGGTGGTGAAGCGGGGCGTGATGCCGTGCGACATGAAGAAGCGCAGGCCCTCGGTGGTGGAGGCGATCGCCTCGTCGACGGTGGTGAAGCCGAAGGGCTCGGCCATCTCGACCCCCGCCACGAAGTTGGGGATCACATTACGGGCACCGAAGACGTCCGCCGAGTCGAGGATGCGCCGGTGCCACTCGTCCCGGCCGACGTACCGTTCCTTGCCGGGGCAGTACAGCTCGAACAGCCGCCGGTCCCACACCTCGAAGTTGGGGTGGTAGATCCGCACCCCGTAGTCCTTGAACCGCCGCACGTCGTCCTTCGGCAGCGCCTGCGCGACCACCTTGCCGATCCAGCGGCCCGGGAAGCGCTCCTCGATGGCCTTGGCGTAGTGCCCGTAGAAGTCGGCCTCGTCTCGGCCCGCGACCTTCGAGGTGATGGCGCCGCCGGTGAGGGTGTAGGCGGTGGACGCCTTCGCGGTGTCGTACCGGTCGATGATCTCCAGCGCCTCCAGGACCTCCGCCACGTCCTTGACACCGGTGTAGGGCCGCCCGGCCGCCTTGTGCTGGCGCCAGTTGTGGTTGATGTCGCAGTACTGGCACTCCTCCTTGGCGCCGAAGTACTGGCAGACGCGGAAGACGGTGAGGTAGATCAGGTATCCCCACTGGATGGTCGGGGCGACCTCCATCACGGACTTCCCGCTGGAGAGGGTGTGCCGGTAGTACTCGGGCATGGGCGGCACGCCGACGTCGGCGATCCGCCGCCCATCGAGGTAGAGCCCGAGCAACCCCTCCTCGTCGGCGGCCACCCGGTAGGGCGAGGAGGGGTTCACACGCACCGAGACGACGGTGCGCCGCAGGTCGTAGGGGCCTCCGGTGAGGACGATCTCCTCGGGCGGGCGCCGCAGGGCCGCCTCGCCCAGTTCGGGCAGGGTGCCGTGGTCGAAGGAGAAGATGAAGTACGACTTCGGCTTGACCTCACCGCCCTCGTTGTCGCTCAGCGCGGAGGGGTCGAAGGCCACACCGCCCCGCAGCAGGTCCTCCTTGAAGACAGCCTCCCGCGGCACATGCGGGAACCGCTGCATCAGATCCTCGACCAGCGCGGTGCGGCTGTCACCCATCCCGTTCTCCTCGCTTCGGCGTACGCGTTCGACTCCTCACGGTATGCCCCCGCCCGCGCGTCAGCCGTGCCGGGTCCCCGCGCGGCGTGCGATGTGCTCGGGCGGCAGGATGCCCGGCGCCAGCAGGGGGTCGGGCTCCGGGACGCCCCAGGTCGCGGTGAGCGGCAGGGTCCCGGCCCAGACGCCCGACCCGGCGTCGGGCCCGTCACCGTCGTCGGGGGCGCCGGCACGGATCTTCACCGACGCCTCTTCGAGGGACAGGGCGAGCAGGGTGGTGGCGGCCAGTTCCTTCCGGTCGGGCCGCCGGGCGTACGACCACTGCCCCGGCGTCGCGTGCTCGGTGAGCCGCCGCAGCCCCGCCAGCTTCTCGTCGGGGTCGGTGACCTTCCGGGCGGTGCCGTGGATGATCGCACTGCGGTAGTTCACGCCGTGATCGAAGACCGAGCGCGCGAGGACCAGCCCGTCGACGTGCGTGACGGTGACGCAGACCGGGGCGCCGCCCGCGAGGCTGCGGCTGGCCACCGAGCCGTGCAGATACAGCCGCCCTTCGTCCCGGCCGTACACCGTGGGCACCACCAGCGGCCGCCCGTCGACGACCACCCCGAGATGGCAGACGAAGCCCGCGTCGAGGATCGCGTCGAGATCGGCCCGCCGGAGGCTGCCCTGCTCGCGCAGGCGGCGGTGCCGGGTGAGCCCGGTCTGCGGGAGGAGGGACGGGAGCGGATGCTGGGCCATGACCCCAGAGACTACCGATACCGCAGGATGGATAAAAGATATTTGCGAAATCGGCATAATACCTCCTTGCTTGGGACGGAATCCGCACCAGCGACTGTGGGCGAGGTAGGTTCCCGTGCGTGCGTGGCCCTCGGTGCCACGGGGAGGGACGACGGCGATGACGGACTCGGTCACCAACTGGGCGGGCAACATCACCTACACCGCCGGGGAACTGCACCGCCCCCGCTCGCTCGACGCGCTCCGTTCGCTCGTCGCGGGCAGCGCGGCCGTGCGGGTGCTCGGCAGCGGGCACTCGTTCAACGGGATCGCCGATCCCGGCCCCGAGGGCGTCCTGCTCTCGCTGTCCGCGCTGCCGGCCGAGGTGGACGTCGACACCGCGGCCCGCACGGTACGGGTCGGCGGCGGCGTCCGGTACGCCGAACTCGCCCGCGTGATGCACGAGCACCGCCTCGCCCTGCACAACATGGCCTCGCTGCCGCACATCTCGGTGGCGGGCTCGGTGGCCACGGGCACGCACGGCTCGGGTGTCACCAACGGCTCGCTGGCCTCGGCCGTGCGCGAGGTGGAGCTGGTGACGGCGGACGGCTCGGCGCTGCGGATCGCCCGCGGCGAGGACCGCTTCGACGGCGCGGTGACCGCGCTCGGCGCGCTCGGCGTGGTCACCGCGCTCACCCTCGACCTGGAGCCCGGCTTCACGGTCGAGCAACATGTGTTCACCGAACTGCCCCTGGAAGGGCTCGACTTCGAGACGGTCGCGGCGACGGCGTACAGCGTGAGCCTGTTCACCGACTGGCGCGCGCCGGGCTTCCGGCAGGTCTGGCTGAAACGGCGCACCGACCAGCCGTTGCCGGACTTCCCGTGGGCCGCGCCCGCCACCGAGGCGCTGCACCCGGTGCCGGGCATGCCCGCGGCCAACTGCACCCGGCAGTTCGGTGTCCCGGGACCCTGGCACCGGCGGCTCCCGCACTTCCGGGCGGAGTTCACACCGAGCAGCGGGGCCGAACTGCAGTCGGAGTATCTGCTGCCGCGGCCGTTCGCCCTCGACGCGCTGCGCGCCCTCGACGCGATCCGGGCGACGGTGACGCCCGTGCTGCAGACCTGCGAGGTGCGGACGGTCGCCGCCGACGCACAGTGGCTGAGCCCGGCGTACGGTAGGGACACGGTGGCGGTGCACTTCACCTGGGTCCCGGACACGGCGGCCGTGCTGCCCGTGGTGCGGCGGGTCGAGGAGGCCCTCGACGACTTCGGGGCCCGGCCGCACTGGGGCAAGGTGTTCACGGTGCCGGCCCGGACGCTGCGCGAGCGCTACCCCCGGCTCGGCGACTTCGCGGCGCTGGCGCGGGAACTCGATCCGGCGGGAAGGTTCAGGAACGCCTTCGTACGCGGAATCATGGAGAGTGGGGAAGCTTCGTAAACCCCCTTTCCTAACCCCTTGCAGAAGCTCCCTACCCGGCATAGGCTCACGCCGCGCAGAGGCACGGGGCCTCGCCGTGGCCTGGAGGGATCGAAGGACCGTGCCGGTGAAGCGCACCTCACGCGACATTCGGACCGCGAACCGCTACGGGGTGCTGCGCCAGATCATCGCCCGCTCACCCACGTCCCGGCAGGAGCTGGCGGCCGCGACCGGGCTGAGCCTGGCCACGGTCTCCACGCTCGTCGGAGAACTGCTCGATCTCGGCATGCTGACCGAGGTCGGCTTCGAGGACTCCGCGGGCGGCCGCCCGCGCGGCTTGGTCGCCGTCAACGCGCCGGGCGGCGCGCTGATCGGCGTGGACATCGCGGAGACGTACGTGCGCGTCGAGCTGTTCGACCTGGCGCTAACCGTGCTCGCCCGCGCCGACGAGGACATGCGCCCCGGCGAGAACCGCCCCGAGCAGGTCGTCGCGCATGTCGCCGCCGCCGTCGGCTCGGTGGTCACCCAGGCCGGCGTGGAGGGCGCCCGCGTCCTGGGCGTCGGCGTCAGCGTGCCCGGCCAGGTCGACCGCGCCCGGGGTGTCAGCGAGTACGCCCCGAACTGGGACTGGCACGACGTACCGCTGCTCGACCTGCTCGCCGGGCACATCGCCTACCCGCTGTACCTGGACAACCCGCTGCGCGCCTGCGCGGTCGCCGAGCTGTGGTTCGGCGCGGCCCGCGGACGGGATGACGCGGTGGTCGTCAATCTGGGCACGGGGGTCGGCGCCGGCCTGGCGCTGGGCGGCGGACTGCACCGCGGAGTCAGCAACAGCGCCGGCGAATGGGGCCACACCACACTGGTGCTGGACGGGCGGCTGTGCCACTGCGGCAACCACGGCTGCGTGGAGACGTACGTCGGGGCGCCCGGCATCATGCAGAACCTGCGGGAGCTGAGCCCGCGCAGCACCCTGCTGCACCCCGAGGACCAGACCGCCACGATCGACGCGCTGGCACGCGGCGTCGCCGCGCAGGACCCCGTCGCACTGAAGGTCGTCCGGGACACCGCCCGCTATCTCGGGGCCGGGATCGCCGACCTGGTCAACCTGCTCAACCCCGAAGTGGTCGTGCTCAGCAGCTGGGTCGCGGTGGCGCTCGGCGAACCGCTGCTGGCCGAGGTGCGCGAGGCCGTGGGCCGGCACGCGCTGCGGCGGCCATACGCCGCCACCGAGATCGTCCTGTCCCCCATCCCCACCGACCCGGTCTGCCTCGGAGCCGCGGCCTTCGTCCTGGAGGGCGCGCTCCAGCGGGTCGGCCAGAGGCCCGCCGCCCGCACGGCCCCCGCAAGGAGCCGTACCGCGCCGCCTTCATGACGTCGGAAGGGACGCACCGCCAGCACGCGCCGGCGGCACACTGAAGAACGCGAACGGCCGCCTGCCGGCCGGGCGGTGGCTGCTCGACACCAACGGGCAGATCGTCGACGGCCAGGCCGAACGAGGTCCTGACCCACCCTCACCCGGGGCGCGTGTGCGGTATCCCGCACGCCGTACAACGTTTCACACCGACTTCGTCCAACCCCTTGCCGAAGGCTTAGCCGAAGGTTAACGTCCCGCACCGCAACCGCTTTCCAGCCATCCCGTGCCCTCCGCGCGCCCTCCCGCCAGCCATCCCGTGCCATGCCGCGCCGAACACGCAAGAGCCGCAAGAGCCGCACCCGCACCCGCACCCGCACCCGCACCCGCACCCGAGACAAGGACGTCAGCATGTCGGCAATGAGCAGTACCTGGGACCGCCGTTCGATACTCCGGGCCGCAGCGGGCCTGACCGCAGCGGGCGCGCTGTCCGCCTGCGGCGGCAACAACGGCCGCGGCGGGGGCGGTTCCGGCAAGAACCTCGTCCAGTACTTCCACGCCTACGGGGAGGCGGGCACCGAGCAGGCCATCAGGCGCTATGCGAAGGCATACAAGGGCGCCGGCGTGACCACCCAGTGGATCACCGGCGCCGACTTCGAGAGCAAGCTGTTCACGACGCTGCTCACCGAGAACGCGCCCGACGTCTTCGAGTTCCACCCGCAGATCCAGCTCGTCAAGAGCGGCCAGGTGGCGGACCTGACCGACATCATCGAACCGGTCAAGGACGACTTCAACCCGGCCGACATCCAGTCGCACACGGTCGACGGGAAGATCTACGGCGTCCGGATGATCGACGACCCGCAGTTCTTCTTCTACCGCAAGTCGCTGCTGGAGAAGGCGAACATCCAGCCGCCCACCACCCTCGACGAGCTGATCGAGGCCGCCGCCAAGCTCACCACGGGCAAGGTCAAGGGCCTGTTCCTCGGCAACGACCTGCACGCGGTGATCAACCCGATGATCTGGTCGGCCGGCGCCGACACCCTCACCGACAAGAACGAGATCGCCTACCACACGGACGGTGTGGTCACGGGCGTCAACTTGACCCGGTCCTGAAGGATCGGGCTTGGAGGTAGTGCCCAGCTGG
>NZ_JBHUDX010000138.1:3722-32055 GCF_042678285.1 Streptomyces caeni | reverse complement strand
CGCGTGCCCGGCCCGGGGGCCGGCATGCCCGGCCGACGGTACGGCCCGGCCCGGTGGCGCGCCGGGAACCGAGAGCCGCGGAGCGGCGTGCCCCCCGGGCGCCGGAGCCTCCCGGGTCGCGGACCACGGGGCCGGGCCGGGAGGCGGTACGGGGTGTTCCGACACCGGCGGCAACAGACCCGCGCCCCCGTACTCGGGAAAGCCGCTGTGGTCGGGAAGGCGCGTGTGCGTGACGACGACCCCGTCGGCGCCGCCCGGGACAGCCGCGCCACCGGCCATCCCCACCGCGCCGGCCGGCGTCCTCTCCCCTCCGCCCAGGGCGGACTGCCGGGACTCGGCCCCCAGCGCGTGGCCGCTCGCGGCGGCCGCCGACCTGAGCTGGTCGATGACCGGCGACTCGTACTCCTCCAGCAGGGCCGAGGGCAGCAGCACGACGACGAGCGTGCCGCCGTAGACGGACTCCCGCAGCTCCACCTTGATCTTGTGCCGCTCGGCGAGCCGGGCGACCACGAAGTGGCCGAGGCGCGGGTCCTCGCCCAGGGACGTCATGTCCAGCTTCGGCGGCTGGGCGAGCAGCTCGTTGGCTGACGCGATCTTCTCGGGCGGCATGCCGAGACCGTGGTCCTCGACATGGATGGCCAGGCCCTTGGCCACCTTCGTCGCGCTCACGGACACCTGGGTGTCCGGCGGGGAGAAGCTCGTGCCGTTCTCGATCAGCTCGGCGAGCAGGTGCGTGACGTCCGCGACGGCACGGCCCGCGAGGGCGACGCGCCGGTCCGCGGGCAGATTCTTGACCTTGACGCGGGTGTACTGCTCGGTCTCGGCGACCGCGCTGCGCATGACATCGGTGACGGAGAGCGGCGTGGTCATGCGGCGGCTGGGCGGGGAACCGCTGAGGATCACCAGGTTCTCCGCGTGGCGCCGCACACGGGTGGCGAGATGGTCGACCTTGAAGATGTCCTTCAGCAGGTCGGAGTCCTCGTGCTTGCGCTCCAGATCGTCCAGGAGCGAGATGAGACGGTGGATCAGGATCTGGGTCCGGCGGATGAGCTGGGCGAAGACCTTCTCCGTGCCCTCGCGCCCCCGGGACTGGCGCAGTGCGGCGTCAGCCGCCATGCGGCCCAGCCGGTCGATGGCGCCGGCCAGCCGCTCCAGCTCGTCCGTGGTGTGTTGACCCTGCGGGGCCAGGGTGCCCGGGGCGAGCCGCTCGCCCTGTTCTATCCGGGTGAGCAGCTGGGGCAGCGTGCGGGAGATCTCCTCGGTGTGCGACTGCAGTTCGGAGAGCCGGCCGAGCGTGGAGCGGCGGGCCCGCAGCGCCAGCACCGCACCGCCTGCCAGCGCGGCCAGCGTGGCGGCGGTGCCCAGCAGCATGCCCAGCAGCAGGCCGTCGGCCCGGTCCGAGGCGTCGTCCGCCAGCCCTTGCACGGAGTCCCCGCCCAGCGACCGCAGTTCACCGAGGACGCCGTCGGCGGCGTCCGGCCACGACGAGGCGTCTGGGGGCAGGGCGGTGTCCTTGGCCCCGGTCACCGAGTCGCCGACCCCCGCCAGCGTCGTCCACTGCCCGCCCCCGGTGATCCGCGCGTATACGGCGCCCGCGCCGGCGGGCAGGTCACGCGTGGTCAGACTCGCGGCGAACTCGCGCTGGAGCGCCAGGTACTGCGCGAACCGGGCGCGGGTGGCCGCGGGCATACGGCCGGAGGGCAGCACGCCGGCCAGCAGCGCGTCCTGGCGCGAGAGCATCTCCGTGATCTGCAGCAGGGACGTCGTGGCGGCACCGCCGTGCGCGAGGGATCCGTCGTCGCTGCGGACGGCGGCGGTGACGAGCGAGACGCCCTGGGCGATGGTGTCGGTGAAGTACTGGAAGGCGTCGGCGGCGGACAGGGTGCGGCCGTCGACGGCGTCCCGGCGGTCGGAGAGCGCGCCCAGCGCGTCGTCGAGCGACTTGGCCCGGCGCTGGAGGGCCGGGGTGTCCCGGCCCGGTGATCCGAGGTAGGCGGCGCGTATGGTGTCGGTCTTCCTGCGGGCTGCGTCGAGGTCCGTACGGGCGGTGCCGCTGCGGCTCGCCTGCCAGACGGCGGTGAGGCGGCGCTCGTTCTGCAGGGCGGACAGCACGGCCTGGGCCGGCCGGGCGACCGAGGAGTCGTGGTCCGCGTCGGCCTGCAACTGGATCTGCTCGTCGACGAGACCGGCCGCCGTGTAGCCCCACAGCCCGGTGAGGCAGGCCGCGGGGACGACGAAGGGCAGGACGAACGAGAATCGGAGAGATCTGCGCGGGGCGGACCGATGACGTGTGCGCCGGTCACGGGTGCCTGGCATCTGATTCCTCGTACGGCAGCGGACACTGGTTCGGTCGGGACGGTGCAATGTGCCGGAATCGTGCCCGGTCGGGGACTTGACGCACCATCATCGAAGTCGGGAACAGCCTGCACCGTATCAGGATCATGGCGCAGCGTCAGCAATCGATAACAGCAACTGCGCCTGGGCCAGCGGTAGTTGAAAAGCCGACCGCCCGGGCTGACCGCGGTCGTCGCCCGGGCGGCTGTGGAAAGGAAGTCAGAGCAGAGCGAGGAGTCTGGGTGTGTACAGGGCTTCCGCCCCCTCGATTCCCGCCACCATGTCGAAGTAGATCGAGGTCAGCTCCGGATCCGCCTGCACGGCCCGCAGCAGGGACAGCCGCTGCTCGTGCGGTGCGAGCCGGGCGACGGCGAGCGTGGCCTCGTAGCCCGGGGTCAGAGCCGCGTCCCGCTCTTCTGCGAACCGCCCGAGCGCGGCGTCGAGTTCGGCCGGGGAGCCGTCCAGCCGGCCCTCCAGACGGCGTACGAGCGCGTCGACCTGCAGGAAGGTGTCACTGATGCCGCGCGCGGTGATGGAGTCCTTGTGGTGTCCCGCGTCACCCACCAGGACCCAGCCGGGCCCCGTCGCCCGCCGGAAGAAGTTCTGCTGGTCGCCGGTGCCGCGCAGCCGGTCCACCGGCTCCTTGCCGTCCAGCCGCTCGTACAGGGCGGGGGCGGTGGTGCGGATCTGCTCGCGGTAGGCGCGGTGCGCGTCGGTGCGGACCTCCTCGAAGCGGGACTGCGGGAAGTAGGCGAGGACGAGGGTGGCCGCGTCGTTGGTCGCCACGGCCGCCACCCAGCTGCCCGGGCGCTCGTACAGCTCCAGCGTCGCCGGCACGCCCTCCCAGTACGTGTAGTAGGCACAGGTCAGCCGGGGGTCCTCCACGGTGAACGGCGCCTGGGCCAGCCGGGCGACGGCCGAGCGCATACCGTCCGCGCCGATCACCAGGCGGGCGCGTTCGGTGAAGGAACGACCGCCGTGCGCGCCCTCCACGCCGGCGATCCGTCCGCTCTCGTCGCGCACCAGTCCGGTCACCCGGCAGTGGTGGCGCACCTCGACACCCGCGGCGGCCGCCGCCTCGACCAGGATGGGGTCCAGGACGTGGCGGCGTGGGGCGTACCCCGCCTGCTGCCCCTCCACGCCCCGGGCGCACCCCTGGAGGCGGATGTCGGCGACTTCGTACAGCGCGTGTTCCAGGGGCGGGCATCCCGAGGCGCGCACCGCGTCCAGCAGTCCCCAGCGTGCGAGCGCGGCGACGCCGGGCTGGTGGATGAGATGGGTGGAGAGCGTGTCGGTGCCGGGCGGGGCCTTGTCGAGCAGGAGCACCCGGTGCCCCGCGCGTGCGAGCAGCATGGCGGTGGTCGCACCGGCGCACCGAGCGCCTACCACGATGGCGTCGAACATGTGGGTTGCCTCACAACAGACGTCTGGGGATGGGGCATTGTGGTGCCGTGGCCCGGGCACGCGTGGCTCAGCGGGCGCATTCGAGTTCGCCGAGCAGGGCCCGCCGGTCGATCTTGCCATTGGTGTTCAGCGGCAGTTGGTCCAGGACCGCGATCCGGCCGGGCAGCATGTACGGCGGCAGCCAATCGCCCAGCGCCGCGTACAGCGCGTCGGATGTGCAGTCGGCGCCGCCGACCGCGGCCCGCAGCTCCGGTTCGCCGTCCGCGGCGGGCACCGCGAGGACGATCGCGTCCCGTACTCCCGGCTGCCGCCGCAGCAAGGCCTCTATCTCGCCGAGTTCGATCCGGTGCCCGCGTATCTTCACCTGGTGGTCGGTCCGTCCGAGGTGTACGAGGTGTCCGTCGCGCACGGCGACCCGGTCCCCGGTGCGGTACCAGTGCCGGTCACCGGGCGGTTCGTCGCCACCGGGCCCCCCGTCGGGCGCGCGGAAGCGCCCCGCGTTGTTCGCCGGGTCGAGGTAGCCCGGGAAGCGCAGAGGTCCGCGCACATACAGTTCGCCGCTGTCGGCGGGCCGGCCGTGCTCGTCGAGCAGCAGCAGGTCGAGGACGGGGTAGCCGGTGCCGATGGGAGCGGTCCCATTCGCGGTGTCGGGCCACTCGTCCGGATCGTCGGGGAACCGGTACGCCGTGCAGGAGATGGTGAGTTCGGTGGGTCCGTAGAGCACCTCGAGACGGCTGCCGGGTGCCGCGGCCCGCCATTCCCGGGCCGCGTCCAGGCTCAGCGGTTCACCGCCGAAGATGCTCCACCGCAGCGTGGGCATGCTGCCCGGCCGCAGGGTGCCGAGACGGGAGGCGAAGGAGATCAGGGACGGCACCGAGAACCAGTGGGTGAGGCGCAGGGTGTTGACGGTCTTCACGGGGGACAGGAGCTGGCTGCGCTGGGGCACCACGAGGGTGCCTCCGCCCGACCACGCGACGAACAGGTCGTGCACGGAGCCGTCGAAGGTCAGCTCGAAGGACTGCGACAGCCGGCTGCCCGGTGCGATGCCGTAGCGCGGGGCGACCTGGCCGAGGTAGGCGCAGAGGTTGCGGTGCAGGATGGGCACGCCCTTGGGCATGCCGGTCGACCCGGATGTGAAGATGATGTACGCGATGTCGTCCGGACCGGTCTCGCTCCAGGACGGATCGGGATCGGGTCCGGCGGCCAGGGCGGCCAGTTCCTCGGGGCCCACCGTGAGGACGGGCACCCCCGGGTCGGCTCCCGCCCCAGCGGCGTCGGTCAGGACGACCTCCACCTCCGCGGTCTTGACGATGTCGGCCGTGCGGGCCTGCGGGTGGTCGGGATGGAGGGGAACGACGGCCGCGCCGGCCCGCAGCACGGCCAGGTAGCCGGCGTACGCGGTCACCGAGCGGTTCGCCAGCAGGCCCACGCGGCGCGGGGGGCTGCCCCCGGCCGCCGTGACCAGACGGGCGGCGAGCCGCTCCGCCAGGTCGCGCAGTGCGGTGTAGGTGAGCCGCTCCCCGCCCACCTCCAGTGCCACGGCGTCGTCGCCGTACGCGTCGGCGGAGCGGGCGAACCAGGCGTATGCGGTCTGCGGTTCGCTCATCGGGCGGCCGCCTCCAGGGAGCGTGTCCACCGGCGCAGCTCGCCCACCGTGCGCAGCCTGCCGACCTCCTCCGGGTCGACGTCCTGACTGGACCGCTTGGTCAGCTCGACCACGATCCGCAGCTTCGCCAGCGAGTCGATGCCGATGTCGGTGAGGCTGGAGGCGTCGTCGAAACCGGTGCGGGCGTGTTCGCGCAGCACCCACGACGCCAGGTCGCCCCCGTCGTCGCGCCGTTCGCCGGGCCAGTACCGCTTGGTCTGCCAGGGGTAGGCCGGCAGCGGCACGAAGCGGCCGGGGGCGTCGAACAGCTGCTCCCAGTCCACCTCCTCGCCCCGGCGGTAGCGGTGGACGACGGCCGACAGCGGCCTGCCGTCCACCGCCGGTGACCCGGTGAGGGCCGCCGCCAGTTCCTCGTGGCTCGCCCCGACGACCGCCAGCCGGTGCGCGTGGTGCTGCCGGCGCGTGGCCGCGCTGAAGCAGATGTCGCGGACGCGGTACGCGGCTCCCGGGCCGTCGGGGGCGAGGTAGGCGGCGTACGACCGGGCGAGTGCCTCCAGCGCCCCGGGGCTGCGCGCGGAGAGCAGCAGAAGGTACGGGGTGCCGCTCGCGTCCGGCTCGACGGGCGTTTCGACCGGATCGGGACGGCGGATCACCACATGCGCGTTGAGGGCGGAGGAGCCCTGCCCGGAGACCCCGGCGACGGCCGGCCGGCCGTCGTCCGGCAGGTCGACGAGGGCGCCGGGCACGACCAGCGGCAGCTCGTCCCAGGCCACCTCGGGGTTCGGCGTGGCCAGGTGCAGACTGGCGGGCACCTGCCCGTGCTCCAGGCACAGTACGGCCTTGACGAGTCCTGCCATGCCGCCAGCGGCCTCCGCGTGGCCGATGTTCGTCTTGAGCGAGCCGACGAGCAGGGGCCGGTCCGCCGGGCGTCCCGCGCCCAGGACCCGGCCCAGCGCGGTCAGTTCCAGAGGGTCGAGCGCGGGCGACCCGGAACCGTGCGCCTCGACGTAGTCGACGTCCGCGGGGTCGATCCCGGCGTCCTCGTACGCCCAGCGCAGTACCTCGATCTGGCCCTGCAGGGAGGGGTTGAGCACGGAGTCGCTGGTGCGGCCGTCGTTGCCGACGGCGCTGCCCTGGATGACGGCCCGGACGCGGTCCCCGTCGGCCAGCGCGTCCGCGAGGCGTTTGAGGACGACCACCGCCACCGCGTCGCCGGGGGCGTGGCCGTCGGCGCCGGCGTCCCCGAACCGGCTGCGCCCGTCGGCGGACATGCCGCCCGCCTGGCTCATCACCAGACCTTCGTCGGGGCGGAGTTTGAGGTTCACCCCGGCGGCCAGGGCGAGAGGGCTCTCCCGGGCCCGCAGGCTCTGCACGGCCTGGTGGACGGCGACCAGGGAGGACGAACACGCGGTGTCCACGACGACGCTGGGCCCGCGGAAGTCGAAGGCGTGGGAGATCCTGGCGGGCAGCAGCGAGCGGAAGTTGTTGAGCTGGGAGGCGGTGGCGGCCTCCGGGCCCCGGCGCAGCGCCAGTTCCAGGTAGTCGGCACGGGCGTTGCCCACGAAGACCCCGGTCCGGCTGCCCGCGAGCAGATCCGGCCGCTGCCCCGCGTCCTCCAGCGACTCCCAGGCCGTCATCAGCAGCAGCCGCTGCTGTGGGTCCAGTTCCACCGCCTCCGTGGCGGACATCCCGAAGAACTCGGCGTCGAACTCGGCGATCTTCTCCACATAACCCGCGCGGCGGCTGGCCATGCGGCCCGGACCGGGGACGGGGGAGTACAGGGCGTCCACGTCGTAACGTTCGGGAGGCGTCTCGCTGGTGGCGTCCACGCCGTCTCTGAGGAGGGCCCACAGCTCGTCGGTGCCCGATGCGCCGGGGAGTCGGCAGGCCATGCCGATCACCGCCACCGCCCGGGCGTCCACGTCCGGCCTGTTCATGACGTCAACTCCTTCGATGCTTTGCCACTGTCGGTACGAGATGGCGCAGTTGACCTTGCCGCACGACCTGGTGAGGGGGTTGCGGCAGCACGGCATTACCGAGGGCGCGCCTCGGCCGCCGCATGGCCTCCGCCGCGCCGACGTACCGCCGGGCCCCGGTTCCCGGGCGGAAGGGGACGGTTCGCCATGAGCCCGGACACCGTCGTGCCGGGTTCATCCGTCAGACGGACGAGTCTCCTGCCCCGGTCGGCGGGCCCTCGCCCGCGCAGCGGCACCAGGCGGTCGGGAGCGGCGTGGATTTTGGCGCGAAACCGTGTACGGCGCCCTGGCTGAAACGGCCCCGCCGCTTCGGCCCGCGGCGGGAAGCCCGCAGCTCGAACCGTACTTGCCCCACCCCGCTGTGCCCTCTCTCGCAGGTGCATCGCACAAACTCATTACTCTGGAGCCACATCGGCACGACGGGTCCCACCCACCCCCACCATAAGGTGTTCGAACCAAAGTTCGATCATCGGACGCGGTGCCGGGTTGAACGCGCCGACGTCGAAAACCAGCCCGCCGGATGATTGTCGTACGCGAAATCGTTTCCGCTTGCTCGCCCCCCGAGGAATGGCGAGAAGTGATCGCCGCAGGTTGAAACCTGGAAATATTTGGACAGAATCCGGGATTGGGCCTTTGCGTGAGGCCGCCGGGCGCAACGGGAGTATGGAAGATGGAGGCCAACTGCCTTGGGTGCGGAGGGTGTTGGTGCTGGGGCAAGTGATACGGAAAATACCCGGAGGGGCGATCCACGGAGCCGGGGATTCTGATTTCATCGGGTTTCATGGATGCCCTCTCATCTGACCAGGCCCGGCTCGCGGGCGAGCAGCGGAAGCTGCGACTGCAGGTTCTCGGTCTCAATACCGTCGAGGCAGAGGCGACCTTCGACCGTGTCGCACGACTCGCGGCCGGCTTCACCCAGTCACCGTTGGCCATGGTCAACTTCATCAACGACGAGCGGCAGATGTTCCGTGGCATGTATGTGCCCACGGCCTCCCCCGACGACCAGGTGAACCCCGACGGCGGCGGTATCCCCTTCGACCTGAGCAACCTCACCCGGGAGGCCCCCGGCGACTACGGCTTCTGCCCCCATGTGGTGGCCCAGGGATCCCAGCTGGCCCTGGACGACGTCTTCGACTACCCGCGCTTCAAGGGGAACCCCCTCGTCAACGACCTCGGCGTGCGCTCCTACCTCGGTACGCCGCTGCGCGACAACACGGGCATGGCCCTGGGCACCGTGTGCGTCGCCGACTTCAAGCCCCGTGCCTGGGACCGCACCCTGCGGCAGGGCATGCAGGAACTCTCCGAGACGCTGCTGTCCGACTTCAAGCTGCGCGACAGCCTGCTGGCCCAGCAGCAGGAGCTGTTCGCCGTCTTCGACGGCGCGCCCTTCCCCATCATGCTCACCGAGGGCCCCGACCATCTGCTGCGCTACGCCAACGGCAAGCAGGGAGCCGCCTTCGGCATGGTGCCGCAGTTCAGTCCGGGCCGCCTCGTGCTGCCGGGCCTGGAGTCCATGGGCGTCTTCAACGCGATGGACGACGCCTTCCACACCGGGCAGCCCATCACGCTGTCACGGGCGTCGGTCGCCACGTACGACAACCCCTCGCCGCAGGACTTCGCCTTCCTGTGCACACCGGTGCGGACGTCGCCCGGCGCGCCGATCAGCGGGGTGCTCACCGTGGCGATGAACAGCAACGGACAGCCTTACCCCGGATCCGAGCGGCAGGCGTTCGCGGCCAACGTCCAGGAGCGGTTCGAGCGGCTGGGCGCGGGTGGACTGCCGGGCGGGATGCCGGGACGGCGGATGGACGGCGGCGGATACCCGCACTGACCCAAGGGCGCCCCGCCGCGTGGGACCGGACCGTTCTCCCCCTGCGGTGCCGACCCAGAACTCGGTCTCCTCCATCTGCGGCTTCATCAGGTTCCCTTCGGTGCTCGGTGCTCGGTGCTCGGTGGTGGTGCGGGACGGGGGCGGCGCTGGTCAGCGCTGGAGCGGGGGGACGTTGTCGGGACCGAGGTCGTCGCCCGCCGGGGTCGGGGCGGGGATCGTGGCGTGCAGGTGGAGCGCGGGGTTGAACTGGTACTGCGGCGGGTGGTTGTGGACGACGGGCCGAAGCGTCAGGCCGCGCAGGGCGAACATGCTGGCCAGGGCCCACATGAGGGCGGCGAGCCCGGTGGCGGCGGCGCGGCCCCCGGCCGAGGCGGTGGACCAGATCATGGCGAGGCTGCCGATGCCGAACAGCGCCCAGGCGATGCGGGCGCCGGCGCTGCCGAAGAACCCGCCGACCAGTCCGAGCAGCCCGGTCAGTTGCCAGAACGCGTACAGGGCGGCGGGGGCGACGGCGAGGTGGGCGGCCTGGTCGGCGAGGAACACGCGGACGGGGTGGTCGACCGTGCCCCACAGGCCGCTGCCGTCGCTGGCGCTGGCGATGGCGATGGCGCTGGTGGCCGGGACGCCGGACAACCCCTTGAGTGTGGCGGAGGTGATGTCGCCGGCGGCGTCCAGCATCACCACGATGAGGCTGAGCCCGCCGAACAGCGCGGCCGTCTTGATTTAATTGGCGACGTCGTGCCAGCTGGCGTGCCGGGCCTGGCCGACCTCCTCCCACCGCCAAGCCGACGGGTTCGCGGATTCTCGGGGTGGAATCGCGGGGAACCGCAAGGGGACGTGGCGCCCGCTGGCGTAGTAGCCGACGGGTTGGGGTGTGACCGAGGTACGCGCCAAAGGGGCAACGAAATGATCTTGAAGCCCTGAGGGCTCGGCCCCCGCATTTCAGAGGGACACGCGCGCTGTTCTGCCAGCGGCAGAACACCGGCCGGGCCGGGCTCGACGATCACTACAGTCCAGTCTCATGACGGCGATTGCGACGCGTACGGTCGAGTACCCGGCGGACGGTTTGACGATGATCGGGCACCTCGCGCTCCCGGCCGGTGTCGACCGCCGGCCCGCGGTGCTGCTCGGACCAGAGGGCATGGGACTCAGCGACGTCGAGCGCCGCCGGGCCAATGCTCTCGCCGAGCTGGGATACGTAGCGCTGGCCTTCGACCTTCACGGCGGGCGCTATTTGGGCGACCCCAAGGAGATGCTGGCCCGTTGCATGCCGCTGCTCGCCGATCCCGACCGGATGCGGGGCATCGGCCATGCGGCACTCGACGTGTTGCGCACCGAATCGCGGGCCGACCCCGACCGGATCGCCGCCATCGGCTACGGCACCGGAGGCGCCGTCGGGCTGGAACTCGGGCGCGACGGCGTCAACCTGCGCGCGATCGGGACAGTCAACGCACTGACCACGGGCCGACCGGGCGAGGCAGCGCGCATTCGCTGCCCGGTGTGGGCCGGCGTCGGGTCGGAAGACCCGATCATGCCGCCCGCACAACGGAACGCGTTCACCGCTGAGATGCAGGCCGCAGGCGTCGATTGGCGCCTCGCGGTCTACGGCGGCGCCTTGCACGCCTTCCACCACCCGCCGGTCGACCACCCCACGGTCCCCGGTGTCGGCTACCACCCACAGCACGCGCAGCGAGCCTGGCGCGACGTCGTCGACCTGCTCGCCGAGTGCCTGCCCGTGACGGAGGATCTGGGTGCATGACCCAGGCAAACGGCCTGGCGCCAGGCCTGGTCCGCGTCGTGCACTGACAGTCGCCTCCCCTCAAGTCCGCACAGCCCTCAGCCCGAACCGGCGACCAGTGCCTCGCCGAGCGGGGTGCGGCGGTAGAGCACGGACCGTCCGGACCGGGCGCGGACGAGCAGTCCCGCGCCTCGCAGGATGGCGAGGTGGTCTCCTACCGCGCCGGGTGCCATGGCGAGGCTTCGGGCGAGGTGGCTGGTACTGGCCGGGGCGTCCAGCGCCAACAGCAGCCGGGCTCGGGCCCGGCCGACGAGAGCGGTCAGGGCATCCGGTCTGGGGACGCTCTCCTGTTCGCCCCACAGGGCGGCGGTGCCGCGGGCATGATAGATCAAGGTCCTGGGCCAGGGGTCTTCCAGGTGCGCGGCGATATTCGCGATGAATACCGAAGGGATCAGCAGGAGCCCGTCGCCGGCGAGGCGGACTGTTCCGACTTGAGGGAAGTGGCCGATCTCGATACCGCCGGCTTGCCAGGCGATGCTCGGGTGCAGGCTCTCGACGGTCGTGACCCAGCCGTGTTCGCCGATCACACCCACCCGGTGCACGACGTCGCGCCTACAGATAGCGCGCAGTTGCGGCCAGTCCGTGGCGAGCAGCTCGTGCCAGGCCTGGTCCATCGCCTCGGCGATCCTGGAGACGGCGTCCGTGGAGTCCAGCACTGCGCGTACGCGGGGATCACAGGCGGACGGGCCGGTCGCGTTGGTGGCGATTTCGTGGCGGGCCGCTTCCAGTGGTGTGGCCCGGATCATGGCGAGGTCGTCTGCCCAGGTCTGGTTGAGGCCGCGCGGGGGCGGGGCGACGAAGTTCGGTCCGGATTGCGGGCTGTGCAGGGCGAGGGCGGCGTTCAGTTCGCTCTCGCGGCGAAGCCGTTCAAAGGCCGGCAGGAGCCGGGTGGCCCAGGCTCGCGGCAGCGGCCTGCCTTCGCGCGAGCGAGCGCAGCAGGAAGCAGAGGTCCATCGCGGGCGACAGTGCGAAGCGGCTGCGCAGCAGGTCCTCGACGGAGACTTCGAAGCGGAGCACCGCGCCGTGCTACCGAGGGACGCCTGTTCCGATTCGTCCAGCGACAAATCATTGGTGAGTGGTGTGGGCGCATGGCGAGGCTGGGCGTTATGACCCCGACCGCCGAGCCCGCGCAGGGCAACCACCGTGCCACCTACCGGGAGGTGCTGGCCGAGCCGCGATTCCGGCTGCTCTTCTCAACCCGCACCGTCGCGATCACTGCGGACGCGCTGCGGATCACCACGTTCTCGGTTCTGGTCTTCTCGGCCACCGGCTCCCCGCTGCTGAGCGCACTGGCCTTCGGTATCGGCTTCATCCCGCAGCTGTTCGGCTCGCTGCTGCTGGGCTCACTGGCCCACCGGCTGCCGGCCCGCGCGCTCATCACCGGCGGCTACGCCTTGACGTGCGCCGCCGCCCTGCTGCTCGCCCTGGTGCGGATGCCCATCGCGGCAAGCCTCGGGGCCGTGGCGCCAGGGCGTGTTTTTAAAGTGCTGGTCACAGCCATTCGTTGATGGCCGCGACCAGCACGGTCGCCTCATAGCGGACGGCGAGCTTGTCGTACCTCGTCGCCACGGCGCGGTGGCGCTTGAGACGATTGATGCCGCACTCCACCGCGTGGCGCTCTTTGTAGTCGGCTGCGTCGAAGTGCGGTGGCCGGCCACCGCGGGAACCACGCTTCTTGTGGTTGGCGATCTGGTCACGCTTCTCCGGGATCGTGCAGCGGATACCGCGCCGGCGCAGGTAGGCACGGTTCGCGCGGCAGCCGTATGCCTTGTCGGCACGAACCCTGTCCGGCCGGGTGCGCGGGCGGCCCGGCCCGAGCCGGGGCACCCGGATACGGCCCAGGACCACCTGGAACTGCGGGGAGTCACCGCGCTGCCCGGCGGTGATGACCAGCGACATCGGTTTCTGGGCCTGCTCGACCGCCAGATGGAGCTTGGTGGTCAGCCCGCCCCGGGAGCGTCCGAGCCCGTGGTCGTCGGGCTCGGTGAACACACCACCTGGCGGCCCCAGATCCCCTTTTTTGCGGGCACCAGCCGCATGCTGGGGGCCGATTGCTACGGCCCCCCACCCGGGAGCGACTGGTAGTCCCTTTGACTGCGCTGATGGGACTGCCGCTGATCGGCTTCGCTGCCGAGCCCGGAGTGGGCGTCTCGTCTTGTCTGCTGCCGCTCTGCGGCTTCGGATTCGCCTACGGTCTCGGCCTGCAACGGCCGTTCCTGGACGCCCTACCGCAGGATGGCCAGGGCCGCCTTCGGTCTGCTCGGCTCCGGCAGCATGACGCTGCAGGGCGTCGGGCCGGCCTGCTTCGGCGCGGTGGCCGCAGGCATCGGAACAGGCGGAGCAATCGCCCTGGCAGGCGGCGCGGCGGCGCTTACCGCCGGCTGGATTCTCACCTTGCACCCACCTTCCTCCCCGGTTTTTGTCCCGAACTGCTCAACGGGACCAGAGAACGGCACCGAACAGCATGCGTGTAGGTCTCCTGCGCGGTAACCGTCGCAGGTCGTGTCGGCCGCGAACCGTCACACACCCAACCCCCACGCCTCCCTGACAGACAGTCATTCCCGATAGCTCATTGTGTTAGGAGTTCTGAGTGCTCCGTCAGCGGTCCGCCGCCACCGCCACCTCCTTGGCCCAGCGGTAGTCCGCCTTGCCGCTGGGCGAACGCCGGATGCTGTCCGTGACGACCAGCTGGCGAGGGATCTTGTAGCCCGCCAGACGCGCCCGGCAGTGGGTCTGGATGTCCTCCAGGGACGGCCGTGCCGCGCCCTCGCGCAGCTGTACCACGGCCGCCACATGGTTGCCCCACGTCGCGTCGGGCACCCCGGCGACCAGGGCGTCGTACACGTCCGGATGCGACTTGAGGGCCTGCTCGACCTCCTCCGGGTACACCTTCTCGCCGCCGGTGTTGATGCACTGCGAGCCGCGGCCCAGGACCGTGACGACGCCCTCCTCGTCGACCGTCGCCATGTCGCCGAGCAGCACCCACCGCTCGCCGTTGCGCTGGAAGAACGTCTCGGCGGTCTTCCCCGGGTCGTTGTAGTAGCCGAGGGGCACGTGCCCGCGCTGGGCGACGCGTCCGGGCTCGCCGACCGCGACGGGCTCGTGGGTGACCGGATCCACTACCCGGGTGCGGGAGTTGACGCGGATGCGGAAGCCCCTGTCCGGGCCCGAGTCGGCGGTCGCGGTGCCGTTGAAGCCCGACTCCGACGAGCCGAAGTTGTCCAGCAGCATGGTGTGGGGGACGAGCGCCTTGAACTGTGCGCGCACGGTCTCCGACATGGTCGCCCCGGACGACGACACGCTGAACAGGGACGAGCAGTCCGTCCCCTTCATCGGCCCGTTCAGCGCGTCGATCAGCGGCCGGAGCATCGCGTCGCCCACCAGCGCCATGCTGGTGACCTTCTCCTTCTCGACGGTGCGCAGCACTGCCTCCGGGGCGAACTTGCGGTGGAGCACGACCCGCTGGCCGAAGTTGAAGCCGATGAACGCCGTGAGCGTGGAGGTGCCGTGCATCAGCGGGGGAGTGGGGAAGAACGTGATGCCCTCCCCTCCGGCCGCGACCCGCTCCGCCAGCTCCTCGGGTTTCCCGACCGGCTCCCCGGTCGGGGCGCCGCCGCCGAGCCCGGCGAAGAACAGGTCCTCCTGGCGCCACACGACACCTTTCGGCATCCCGGTCGTGCCGCCCGTGTAGATGATGAACCGGTCGTCCGCCGAACGGGCCGGGAATCCGCGCCCGGGCGACCCCGCGGCCTCGGCCTCGGTGAAGTCCACGGCGGGCAGCGCGGCGGCGTCCGGCGCGGGAGTGCGCACCCGCACCACGTGCCGCAGCTTCCCCGCCCGGGGCAGGACCGCGGCCACCCGGTCGGTGAACTCCGCGTCGAAGACCAGTGCCACCAGATCGGCGTCCCGGTAGAGGTAGGCCAGTTCTTCCTCGACGTACCGGTAGTTCACGTTGACGGGGACGATCCGGGCCTTCAGGCAGCCCAGCACCGTCTGCAGGTACTCGACCCCGTTGTAGAGGTGCAGCCCCAGGTGCTCGCCGGGCCGTACGCCGGCGTCGAGCAGATGGTGTCCGATGCGGTTGGCGGCCGCGTCCAGCTCCGCATAGGTCAGACGGCGCTCCGCGCCCGTGCCGGGATGGTCGACGTACACGAGCGCCTCGCGGTCCGGGACCGCGTCGACGACCGACTCGAACAGGTCGGCAAGGTTGTATTCCACCGCTCCTCCTGACCCCGCATCGCTCGGCGACGAAACGCGTCCGTCGGGTGCCGGTCATCAGAGCAAAGCCCGACGCAACTGTGAAGGGTCTCGGCGAAGAAATCTGACTGGGTGTCAGAAACCTCTTGTCCTGGCTCCACGCCTCCTGCAACCTGTTCTCGTTCCGGAGACGGGAGGAAGCGATGGGCGGGACCGAACACCTCACCGTGCAGCGGGAAGGCGCCACACTGGTACTCACACTCAACAGACCCGAGGCCAGGAACGCGCTCTCGCTGCCGATGCTGGTGGGGCTGTACGACGGCTGGACCGAGGCCGACGCGGACGACGCGGTCCGCTCGATCGTCCTCACCGGAGCCGGCGGCTCCTTCTGCGCCGGAATGGACCTCAAGGCCCTGGCGGGCACGGGCATGGAGGGGCAGCGGTACCGCGAACGCCTCACGGCGGACCCGGACCTGCACTGGAAGGCGATGCTGCGCCACCACCGCCCGCGCAAACCGGTGATCGCGGCCGTCGAGGGCCCCTGCGTGGCGGGCGGCACCGAGATCCTCCAGGGCACCGACATCCGGGTCGCGGCCGAGTCCGCGACCTTCGGCCTCTTCGAGGTCCGGCGCGGACTGTTCCCGATCGGCGGCTCGACGGTCCGCCTCCAGCGGCAGATCCCGCGTACCCACGCCCTGGAGATGCTGCTCACGGGGCGCCCGTACTCGGCGCGCGAGGCCGCCGGCGTCGGACTCGTCGGCCATGTCGTGCCCGACGGCAGCGCCCTCGCCAAGGCCCTGGAGATCGCCGAGCAGATCAACGCCTGCGGGCCGCTCGCCGTCGAGGCCGTCAAGGCGTCCGTGTACGAGACCGCCGAGATGACGGAGAGCGACGGGCTCGCCGCCGAACTCAAGCGCGGCTGGCCGATCTTCGACACCGCGGACGCCAAGGAGGGCGCCCGTGCCTTCGCGGAGAAACGCCGGCCCGTCTACAAGCGCGCCTGACCCCGCGCGGGAGCAGTACGCGCGCCCGACCTCCGAAGGAGTCATCCGGGATGCCCGAAGTCCTCAAAGCCCCCCTCGTCGTCGAGTTCCCCTTCACCCGCTCCCTGGGCCCCGTGCAACGCGCCTTCCTCACCGGCCTGCGGGAACGCGTCGTCCTCGGCGCACGCACCGGTGACGGCCGCACGCTCGTCCCGCCGGCCGAGTACGACCCCGTCACCGCCGCCGAGCTGCGCGACCTCGTCGAGGTCGCCCCCACCGGCACGGTCGCCACCTGGGCCTGGAACCACGAGCCGCGCCGCGGCCAGCCCCTCGGCACCCCCTTCGCCTGGGTGCTGGTCCGCCTGGACGGTGCCGACACCGCCCTCCTGCACGCCCTGGACGTCCCAGGCCCCGACGCCGTCCGCACCGGCATGCGCGTCCGCATCCGATGGGCCGGGCAGCGCTCCGGCGCCATCACGGACATCGCCTGCTTCGAACCGTACGACGGCGCACCGGACGAGCCCGGAGAGCCGGCCGGACCGGCCGTGCACAGCGGCGAGTTCGAGGACCCGGTGAACGGCATCGTGGCGTCCGCCCGCCTCGACTACACCTACACGCCGGGCCGCGCCCAGTCCGCCTACATCGACGCCCTCGCCGAGCGGCGCACCGTCGGCGAACGCTGCCCGTCCTGCCGCAAGGTGTACGTCCCGCCCCGGGGCGCCTGCCCCACCTGCGGCGTGGCCACGACGGAACAGACCGAGGTGGGTCCGCGCGGCACGGTGACGACCTACTGCATCGTCAACATCAAGGCGAAGAACCTCGGCATCGAGGTGCCCTACGTCTACGCGCACATCGCCCTCGACGGCGCCGACCTCGCCCTGCACGGTCGCATCGGCGGCATCCCCTACGACCGGGTGCGCATGGGCCTGCGCGTCGAACCGGTGTGGACACCCGGCGCCCGCTACCCCGACCACTACCGGCCCACCGGCGAGCCGGACGCCGACTACGACACTTATAAGGAGCTGCTGTGACGCGCGAAGAAGCCCCGGGGCCCCGAGAGATCGCCGTCGTCGCCTTCGCGCAGACCGACCACCGCCGCACCAGCGACGAACTCTCCGAAGTCGAGATGCTCATGCCGGTCCTGCACGACGTCCTGGAGCGGACCGGCCTGAAGACCGGCGACATCGGATTCACCTGCTCCGGGTCCAGCGACTACCTCGCCGGCCGCGCCTTCTCCTTCACCCTCGCCCTCGACGGGGTGGGCGCCTGGCCGCCGATCTCCGAGTCGCACGTCGAGATGGACGGCGCGTGGGCGCTGTACGAGGCGTGGACGAAGCTGCTCACCGGGGACGCCGACACGGCGCTGGTGTACGCGTACGGCAAGTCGTCGCCCGGATCCGTGCGGGACGTCCTGAGCCGGCAGCTGGACCCCTACTACATGGCGCCGCTGTGGCCGGACTCCGTGGCGCTCGCCGCACTCCAGGCGCAGGCCCTCATGGACGCGGGCGGGACCGACGAGCCGGCGCTGGCGGCCGTCGCCGCGCGCAGCCGCAGGGCCGCGACCGCCAACCCGCACGCGCAACTGAAGGGTTCCGTACCGCAGGGCGAGTACGTCGTCCGGCCGCTGCGCCGCGGCGACTGCCCCCCGATCGGCGACGGGGCCGCCGCCGTGATCCTCGCGGCGGGGGAGCGGGCCCGTGAGCTGTGCGACCGGCCCGCCTGGATCCGCGGCGTCGACCACCGCATCGAGGCGCACGGGCTCGGGGTGCGCGACCTGACGGACTCGCCGTCCGCACGCCGGGCCGCCGAGAACGCCGGTGCTTTCGAACGGCCCGTAGACACGGCGGAGTTGCACGCGCCGTTCACCGCGCAGGAGGTGATCCTCCGCAGGGCGCTGCGACTCGGCGACAGCGTCGCGGTCAACCCCTCCGGGGGAGCCCTCGCCGCCAACCCGGTCATGGCCGCCGGACTGATCCGCATCGGTGAGGCCGCCGCCCGCATCCACCGCGGCGAGTCCGACCGCGCGCTCGCCCACGCCACATCCGGTCCCTGTCTGCAGCAGAACCTGGTCGCCGTCCTCGAAGGAGACCCGCGATGAGCAAGGAGCCCGTGGCCGTCACCGGGATCGGCCAGACCAAGCACGTGGCGGCGCGCCGGGACGTGTCCATGGCGGGGCTGGTCCGGGAGGCCGCCGCGCGGGCCCTGGACGACGCCGAGCTGACGTGGGCCGACATCGACGCCGTGGTCATCGGCAAGGCCCCCGACTTCTTCGAGGGCGTCATGATGCCGGAGCTGTACCTCGCCGACGCGCTCGGTGCCGTCGGCAAACCCGTGCTCAGGGTGCACACGGCCGGTTCGGTCGGCGGCTCCACCGCGCTCGTCGCGGCCAATCTGGTGGCCGCCCGCGTCCACGGCACCGTGCTGACCCTCGCGTACGAGAAACAGTCCGAGTCCAACGCCATGTGGGGCCTGTCGCTGCCGATCCCCTTCCAGCAGCCGCTGCTCGCCGGGGCCGGGGGCTTCTTCGCGCCGCACGTGCGCGCGTACATGCGGCGCAGCGGCGCTCCCGACACCGTCGGCTCCCTCGTCGCGTACAAGGACCGGCGCAACGCGCTGAAGAACCCCTACGCGCACCTCCACGAGCACGACATCACCCTGGAGAAGGTGCAGTCCTCCCCCATGCTGTGGGACCCGATCCGTTACTCGGAGACCTGCCCGTCCTCCGACGGCGCGTGCGCCATGGTGCTCACCGACAGGGCGGGGGCGGCCCGTTCGCCCCGGCCGCCCGCGTGGATGCTCGGCGGCGCGATGCGCAGCGAGCCGACCCTGTTCGCCGGCAAGGACTTCGTGTCGCCACAGGCCGGCAAGGACTGCGCCGCCGACGTCTACCGGCAGGCGGGGATCGCCGACCCGCGCCGGGACATCGACGCGGTGGAGATGTACGTGCCGTTCTCCTGGTACGAGCCCATGTGGCTGGAGAACCTCGGCTTCGCCGAGGAGGGCGAGGGCTGGAAGCTCACCGAGTCCGGTGTGACCGGACTCGACGGGGACCTTCCCGTCAACATGTCCGGCGGGGTGCTCTCCACGAATCCGATCGGCGCCTCCGGCATGATCCGCTTCGCCGAGGCCGCCCTGCAGGTGCGCGGTCAGGCCGGGGAACACCAGGTGGACGGGGCCCGACGGGTACTCGGGCACGCCTACGGCGGAGGGTCGCAGTTCTTCTCGATGTGGCTGGTGGGCGACCGGCCGCCCGCCTCTTGAGGGCATCCCCCTCGCGTGGCCTGTCGGCGGCGGAGCGCGATCGCTAGGCTGGCCGCGGACGACGAGTCGGGAGGAGCACGGACGTGGCCGAGAGCACCACCCAGTGGCAGCCGCTCGCGGGCTGGGACAAGCCGGAGCTGGATCTGAGCAACGCCGACTGGCGCTCCAGCAGCCGAGGGCTCGGAGATGTCCAGATCGCCTTCGTCGAAGGCTTCATCGCGATGCGCAACAGCGGCCGCCCCGAGAGCCCTTCCCTGATCTTCACGCCCGCGGAGTGGGGCGCGTTCGTCTCGGGGGCGCGGGACGGGGAGTTCGATCTGACCTGAACCCTCGTCCGGCGGGCCGGGTTCCCGCCTCCCCGGAATTTCCGGACACGCGGCGATGGAACGCGTCCCGGGGCCGCCGTCTGCGTCAGGCTGGCCCCGGAACGATCAGCGCAGCGTGACGGAGGCGAGGATTCCATGAGCACCCTGCCGGTCATCGCGGCCGTCGACGGATCGGACGACAGCCTGCGGGCCCTGGACTGGGCGCTGACGGCGGCACGGCTGCGCGAGGCCCCGCTGCGCGTGGTGCATGTGGAGCACCACGCGCCCTGGGCGCGCCCCGACGGCCCCGTCGCCGGACCGCCTGACCCGGTGCTCGACCAGGTCCGGGAGCATCTGCGGGGCCGCAGCGGCCTGCCGGCCCTGGAGTACGCGGCCCCGCAGGGTGCCCCGGCCGCCCTCCTGCCGGAACTGGGCGCCACCGCCCAGCTCGTGGTGCTCGGCTCGCGCGGCCGCGGAGGGTTCACCGGCCTGCTGCTGGGCTCCATCGGCATGGCGACCGCACGCGACGCCGCCTGCCCGGTGGTCGTGGTGCCCCGCCCGGGACGGGAGGTGCCCGAGGGGCGGCCCGTCCCGCCGGGCCCGCGCGTCGTCGTCGGCCTGCACGTCGACGGCCCCACCGAGGCCGTCCTGGCCTTCGCCTTCGGGGAGGCGGCGCGCCGTGATGCCCGGCTCCAGGCGATCACCGCGTATCCCTGGCCGGTGCAGTCCTGGGCGGCACCGGGCCCGCTCGTCCCCGTGCCCGTCGACCAGGACGCCCTGGAGGACGAGACACGGACCCTCGCCGAGGGTTTCCTCGCCCCCCACCGCGAGAGGCACCCGGGCGTCCGAGCCGATCTCTCGCTCCTGCCGGGCGACGCGGCCGGACATCTCGTCGCGGCCTCCAAGGACGCGGAACTGGTCGCCGTGGGCCGCCACCGGCGGCGGTTCCTCGCCCCCGCCCGCATGATGGGCTCGGTGACCCAGGCCGTGCTGCTGCACGCGGCGAGCCCGGTCGCGGTGATCCCGCCGACGGCCGGCTCCCGCGACACCGACGGTTGACGGTCCGGCCGCCGCACGGTCCGGCCGCAGGCCAGGTGCCGGGCGGTCCCCGGCCCCGTCGCGGACGGCCCGGGGGCGGCCCGGCGGACGGCCGCCGGTTCCCCCGCGGACCGCTGCCACGCGGGCGGGCTCAGGGCCCTGTGGTACGCCGCGGCACGTACCATTGCGGCATGTCCTTCCTCCGCCGCCGCAGCGCCACCCCCGCCGGGCCCGACTTCGACGTACTGGCCATGGACCCGGGGGACTGGCCGGGCAATCTCGGTGCCGGTCTGCTGCCCGCCGCCGACGGCAGCTGCCAGGGCGTCTTCCTGCGCTACGACCTGTTCGGCGGCCGCGGCCCCGCGATGATCATCGGCAATCTGCCGGAGGGCTCTCCGGCCCGTGACGTCGCCGCGGGCGAGATCCCCTTCGAGGTGGCCCAGCTCCTCCTCGCGCTGGAGAACGACGAGGAGGTCACCGTCGTCGGGTCCGAGGACATCCCGGTGATGCAGGGCGACAACCTCCTGATCGTGCGCCGCCTCAAGCTCTCCGAGAGCCGCATCTCCTGCGTTCAGTTCGATCGCAGCGACAACGTCCTGGTGACCATCGCCGCCTGGGACCGCCCGATCACCGACGACCTGTACGCGCTGCTCAAGCCGCTGCCCGCAGAGCTGTTCCAGCAGGGCTGACGCGGCCGGGGGCCGGGACCCTCCCCTCGGTCCCGGCCCCGCGGCGTTCTACGACGCCGACGGCACCACCTGCACGTCCGCCGCCCGCACGAACGCCACCCGGTGGCCGAACTGGATCTCGTAGTACAGGTCCTTGCCCACCACGACCTTGTGCGAGTCCGTGGTGAAGGTGACCGCGTAGTAGTACTCGCCGGGCACCGCGCCGCCGACGACGTACTTCTGGCCCGCCGGGAGCCTGTACGGCAGCGGTGACACCGACTGCGCGGGCACTCCCTGCGGGTACGCCTCCTTCTCCGGGTACGCGCGGCCGTACACCGGCACGTCCGCGAGGCCGGCCTCGGGCGTCACCACGAGCCCGGACGCGTTCACCGCGGTCGGCTGCCCCTTCGGGTTCCTGAACCACGCCTTCTGCCCCAGGTACCAGATCGCCGTCCAGTCCCCGTCACGTCCGGCGACCGCGTACCGCTGGCCGGTGGACACGCGCGAGCCCACGTCGTTCACATCCATCGTCGAGTCGCCCCCGCCCGGACGCAGACCGATGTCCTTGATCAGCGGGGAGGACTCGCTCGGCGCGCTGTACAGGCGCACTTCGCCGGAGCCGTGCGCCGCACACGCTTCGCCCGACGTCGTGCAACCCGTGTACTCCGGCTGGTTCGCGGAGTAGTCCGGCAGGATCGTCACCAGGCCGCCCCGGGCACCGGCCGTGGCGCGCAACGGGTGGCCGAGCAGCTCGAAGTAGTGCCGCCAGTCCCAGTAGGGGCCCGGGTCCGTGTGCATGCCCGGGATCGATGAGGAGACCGGGCCCGGGACGTTCTCGTGGCCCAGGATGTGCTGGCGGTCCAGCGGAATGCCGTACTTCGCCGCGAGGTACGCCACCAGCCGGGCCGACGAGCGGTACATCGCCTCCGTGTACCAGGCGTCCGGCGAGGTGAGGAAGCCCTCGTGCTCCAGGCCGATCGACGTGGCGTTGATGTACCAGTTGCCCGCGTGCCAGGCCACGTCCTTGGCCTTCACATGCTGGGCGATGTGCCCGTCCGTGGAGCGCAGCGTGTAGTTCCAGGACACATAGGTGGGGTCCTGGACCAGGTTGAGGACGCCGTCCCACCGGCCCTCGGTGTCATGGATGACGATGTACTTGATGCCCTGCGACGCGGGACGGTCCCCCAGGTCGTGGTTGCCGTAGTCGCCCTCGCCGAACTCCTCGTAGGGCGCGGGGATCCACTCGCAGGACACGCTGCGCGGGCACTCGGTGCCGTCGGAGCGGGCCGCGCGCAACCCGGCCCGCCGCAGCTGCGCCGGGTCGGGCGCGAGGTCCCGGTCTGCGGCCAGCGTCACCCGCTGCCCGGTGTCCGTGGTGCGCCGCTCGCCCTGGCGCATGACCGCGAAGACGTCGTCGGCGTACGCGGCCGCCGTCCCGCTGTCGTCCGCGCGGGAGAACTCCGCGACCGCCCCGTACCAGTCGGCCGGGTCGCCGCTCAGCGGTCGGCCGAGATGCCGTTGCGCGGCGGCGAGCAGGGCGGCACCGCCCGCGATGTTGTCGGCCGGATCGGTGCGCAGCCGCTCGGCCGGGATGCCGGTCAGCGCCGCGGCTTCGGGCAGGGTCTTCAGCCGGGCCGGCAGCTCCGCGGCCGCCGGCACCTTCGGGGTGGGCAGCAGCGGGGGGCGGGCCTGGTCGCCGCGAGCGTCCTCGGGAGGGCCGTCGGGGCGGGCCGCCCCGGTGAGGGCGGTGCGGGCATCCGTGAGGTGCATCGGGCCGTAGCCGCCCGAGACGCTCGGCGCGCCCTCGTGCGCGTCCCAGCGGGACTGCAGATAGGAGACGCCGAGCAGCACGCTCTGCGGCACGTGGTACCGGGCGGCCGCGGCCGCGAACGCGCTCTGCAGGGCCGTCGAGGGGTCCTGGGCGGGGGCCGGGGCGGCGCCGAGCAGGGACAGCAACAGCGCGGCCGAGGCTACGGCCCCCGCGGCTGCGGCGATGCGTCTGCGCCCGGCGGGGGCGTGGGGGTCGGTGGCGGATCCTCGCAATGCAGCCTCCTGGGGCGGTCGCGTGATCTGGAGCGCGCGGGGCCGGACGTGCGTCAGTGGTACCGGCTCGCCGACGATCCGTCAATCATGCCCAGGAGCAGGTGATTTCCCATGTCGGCAGCGGTTGCGAGGAGTTTCCGCGCGGCGGTGAGGCGGCCTGCGGGGCATCAGTGGTGTCGACCAATGACGGGGGCAGGGGCGTCCCCGCGGGGCGGTGGAGCCTTCCGGCACGAAGAGGGCCCGCGGCGCCCCGCTGTCGCGAGCGCACCGCGGGCCGCTGCCCCCGTCACCGTGTGCCGACCGCCGCCCGAACGGCCCGCCGGGCCAGCTGGCAGTCGTCGTGCAGCCGCCTCAGCAGCAGGCGCTGCTCCTCGCCGGACGGCGCGGCACCGGGGTGGGCCGCCCCCGCAGCCGTCGGGGCCGGGTCCTGAAGGGAACGCTGAACGGCCGTCTCGTAGGCGCGGATCTCGCGGGTGAGGACCAGCATCAGGTTCACCAGGAAGGCGTCGCGCGAGGCCGGCCCCGCCGACTGCGCGATCTGGCTGATCTGACGCCGGGCCGCGGGCGCGTCGCCGAGGACCGCCCACAGGGTGGCCAGGTCGTACCCGGGCAGGTACCAGCCCGCGTGCTCCCAGTCCACCAGGACCGGACCCGCCGGTGAGAGCAGGATGTTCGACAGCAGGGCGTCACCGTGGCAGAACTGGCCCATGCCCTGGCGGCCCGCCGCCTGCGCGATGCCGTGCAACAGCTTCTGCAGATCGCCCATGTCCCTGTCCGTGAGCAGCCCCAGATCGTGGAAGCGCGCGATCCGCTCCGCGTAGTCCAGCGCTGCGTCGAACGTCCCCGCCGGGGGACGCCACGCGTTCAGCCGGCAGACCGCGCCCAGCGCCGCCCGGATGTCCGCGCGCGGCGGTGCCTCCACCGGATGCCGCTGCAGCGCCGCCACCCGACCCGGCATCCGCTCGATCACCAGCGTGCCGTTGTCCGGGTCCGCGGCGATCAGCCGGGGCACCCGCACCGGCGGCCGGTGCCGGACGAACGACCGGTAGGCCGCTATTTCGTGACGGACACGCTCGGACCAGACGGGGGAGCGGTCCAGTAAGCACTTGGCGACCGCCGTGCTGCGCCCCGTCGTGCCGACGAGGATCACGGATCGCCCGCTGCGACGCAGCACCTGCACCGGCGTGAACTCCGGGCAGATGCGGTGCACCGAAGCGATCGCCGTGCGCAGCTGAGCGCCCTGTGCGCCGGACAAGTCGATTCTCCCGCTGAGCGGTTGGGCCGTACTGACCCCCGGAACGCGCCGGTTCCTGCCGGCGTCCAGCACGCCGGACGGTGGTCGCGCGGGGTCGAGACAGGGGCTGCCGGCACCCGGGCGGGGGCGCAGCGGCCGAGGCGGGGCGGACACGGAGGACGATGCTGTGTACATGGGTGAGACAGATCCCTTCGTGTGCCTGCGAATTCCGCGCCGCCCGTCCCGGCCGCCGCCGGTGCACCCTGGGGAATGCGCGTGGGGGCGGCCGGGTCGGGGTGGCGCGTTCCTACCCGACACCCGATGCCCGGTGGCACACCATCTGGCGCACCCTGGCGAACCCTGGCGAATAGTCCCGGAGTAACTGACGGAGGGCTACTGTCAACTCAGCCGAGAACCTGGGGGCTTGATGTGAGCGGACAACCCAACACCCGCCTGGCGGACCTGTTCGGCCTGGCCGGCTGGTCGAAGGGCGAACTCGCGAGGATGGTCAACCGGCAGGCGGCGGCCATGGGCCACCCTCAGCTGGCGACCGACACCTCGCGGGTGCGGCGTTGGATCGACATGGGAGAGATCCCGCGCGATCCGGTGCCGCGGGTGCTGGCGGCGCTGTTCACCGAGCGACTCGGCCGTGTCGTGACCATCGAGGACCTCGGTCTGGTCCGGCACGGGCGCGCGGGGAGACGGCGTGACGAGGGGAATGCGGAGCACCCCGACGGAGTGCCGTGGGCGCCCGAGCGGACAGCTGCGGTCCTCACCGAATTCACGGGAATGGACCTCATGCTCAACCGACGCGGCTTGGTGGGCGCGGGCGCCGCGCTCGCCGCAGGATCCGCACTCAGCAGCGCCATGCACGACTGGCTGCACACCGATCCGGCCCTCGCGGCCGACGCCCCCCGCCTCGACGATCCCCTGCACGCCGACCCCGCCGGGTTCGACCGCTATGAGGCCGCTCCCATCGGGTCGCAGGAGATCGAGGAACTGGAGCGCTCGGTCGAGGTGTTCCGGGCCTGGGACGCGGCCCGCGGCGGCGGGCTGCAGCGCAAGGCTGTCGTGGGACAGCTCAACGAAGTGGGAGGAATGCTCGCCTACCGGCACCCCGACCATCTGCAGCGGCGGCTGTGGGGTGTCGCCGCCAACCTCGCCGTCCTCGCCGGCTGGATGTCGCACGACGTCGGCCTGGAACCCACGGCGCAGAAGTACTTCGTCATCGCCGCCCACGCGGCCCGGGAGGGCGGGGACCGCCCCCGCGCCGGGGAGGCGTTGTCGCGGGCGGCCCGTCAGATGGTCCACCTCGGCCGGCCCGACGACGCGCTCGACCTGATGCAGCTCGCCAAGTCCGGTTCCGGCGACCAGGTCCTGCCGCGGACCCGGGCCATGCTCTGCACCATCGAGGCGTGGGCGCAGGCGTCGATGGGCAAAGGGCAGGCCATGCGGCGCACCCTCGGCGAGGCGGAGGACCTGTTCGTCTCCGACAAGTCGGACGTGCCGCCGCCGAGTTGGATGCAGATGTTCGACGAGGCGGATCTGCACGGCATGCAGGCCCTGGCCTACCGGACCCTCGCCGAGCACGAGCCGAGCGCGGCGGTCATCGCGCAACTGCACGCCAAGGAGGCGCTGGAGTTGCGGGGCACGGGCCGGGACAGGTCGAAGATCTTCGACCACATCTCCCTCGCGTCCGCGTGCTTCATCGCCGACGATCCGGAACAGGCCGACCGGTACGCGCGTCTGGCCCTGACGTCGATGGGGGTGAACTCCTCCCACCGCACCTGGGACCGGCTGCGTGAGATGTACCGGCTCACCGCGCAGTACTCGGGCTTCCCGAAGATCCAGGATCTGCGCGAGGAGATCAAACTGGCGCTTCCCAAGGGCCCGTCGAAGCCCAGGGGCGGCAACACCGCCCAGACGTGAGGGGGATCTGCGCGGGCATCCCAAGCCCTTCGGAAACGAAGCGCGTCAGTGGACGAAGTGCGTCGGCGGACGATCCTCGTCAGGACATGATCCTGACGACGAGTAAGCAGGCGCTCTCCTCGCGTCGGCTCGTGCCGAACTCCTCCTCGACGGTCCGTACGCAGTCCTCGGCCGTGCGGGCCGCGCAAAGGCGCGGGGCCAGTCCGAGCAGCCGCTGGACGGCCGTCGTGCCGTCGCGCCGTGGGGGGAGCCCGCCGGTGTGGAGGAGCAGCAGATCGCCTTCCGCGAGGGTCTCTTCGGCCTGGCCGTAGACGGCGTGCGGGGTGGCTGCGAGCGCCACGCCCTCCGGTTGCTCCAGTACGCACCCCGTCCCGCCGCGGAACAGCAGTGGGGCGGGGTGTCCTGCCTGCGCCCAGCTGAGGGTGCGCGTGCCGGGGCGGTAGCGGCAGCAGAGGGCGGTGCCCGGGGACGGCTGGAGCGGGGCGTCGGAAAGCTGGTTGAGCCAGCCCATCAGCCGGCCCGGCTCGGTGCCCGCCACGGCCATGCCGCGCAGGGCACCGATGACCGTCGCCACGCCGGACGCCACGGCGGAGCCGTGGCCGGCGAGGTCGCCGACGCCGAACAACATGGCCCCGTCGGGCGGTTCGAAGGCGTCGTACCAGTCGCCGCCGCTGGGCGCGCTCGTGGTCGCCGGCAGCCGACAGGCAGCCACGTCCGGTGTCCCGGGGGCCCGTCGCGGGAGCCGGAGCCGCAGGGGGCCGTGCCACGGCGGCAGCACGGCCTCCTGCGGCTCGACCGCGAGCCGGTGCCCTGTCCACGCGTGGTGCCGGTGGTCCCGCAGCGAGTCATGGGTCTCACGCACGGTCCGCCGGCAGCGACGCAGCTCGCTGACGTCCCGCAGCACGGCCCACATCGAGGCGGTGCTGCCGTCGGCGCCGAGCACGGGCTCGCCCATCATGTGCACGGTGCGCACCTCGGTGTCGGGGCGCAGGATCCGGAACTCCCCGTCGATGGGCCTGCCCTCGATCAGACAGTCCGTGACCATGGCCGCCAGCAGCGGCCGGTCCTCGTCGTGGACGAGCGCGGGCAGCTCGTCGAGAGTGAGCGCGGGGGCCGAGGGGGCACGGCCGAGGATCTGGTACAGCTCCGCCGACCAGGTCGCCTCGTCGGTCAGCAGGTTCCACTCCGCGCTGCCGACCCGGCTGAGCAGCGAGCCGGGCCGGGGTGAGGGAGAAACGGCCGGGTCCGAGCCGGCCGCTCCGGCGGCCGCGGGCGGCGGGCCGTCGCGGAGCTGGGCCAAGTGCTCGTCCAGATCGTCGAGCTGATGCAGTGCCAGATCGCACAGCGCACGCTGCCACCGGCTCTCGGGGTCCCCGCCGTCCTCGGGTGCCCCCCGTCGTACGGCGTCGACATCGCCGCGCAGCCGCCGGGTCTGCGAGATGAGTGCGTCGACCGTACCGCGCTGGGGCGGGTGGGCGGCGGGGCGGTCCGCAGAGAGAGGGGGCGGCATGACGCACTCCGATGCGGGGACGGTTCGACCACGGCTGACGGAAGGACCATGACGACTGTCGCACAGCCCGCGACGCTCTGTAAGGGATTTGGCAACACACGATACGGTGATGCTTTTGGCATATGCCACAGGCCTCGGGTGTCACGTCCGGGGCGAATACGCCCGGCCGCGGGCACCGGCGGACGCCGGCGGCCGCGGCCCCCGGACGGCGGCGGC
>NZ_JBHUDX010000138.1:0-3705 GCF_042678285.1 Streptomyces caeni | reverse complement strand
CCCGGCCCCCGTACGGCGGCGGGCGCGGGGCGAGCCCGACGGTCTCCCGCCGGCCGCTCTCCCGGGCCCGGACCCCGGCCCGGCGGAGGCGGAGGCGGAGACGGCGTAGCGCCCCACGCGGCGGGCCCGCAGACCCGGCCTCGCCGGGTCGCGTCGACCCTGGCCCGCACCTCGCGGTCGTAGGCGTCCGCGAGCCGTACGAGGCGGTCCTGGGCGACCTCCTCGCCCGCATCGTCCGCGGTCGTGACGACCACCGTGCGCTCGTCCCCGATCCGGGCGCTGCCGTGCTCGCAGACCGCCTCGCAGCGCACCTGGTGGCCGAAGCCGGAGTTGACGAAGATCTCCACGTCGACGATCGCGCCGCCCGGCGTCTCGAACAGCACGAGTTGTGGATCGAGCAGGCCGTCGGGGGGCGTTCGAGGACGGCCCGCGCCCAGCACCGCCACGGCCCGGCAGGTCGCCCATGTGCCGCCCCTCCCTCTCCGCGACTGTTCCCGCGCAGGGTAGGCCGCGAAGGCGGCGGCCTCAGTAGCGGAGTACCCCGGCGATGCCCTGGGCGTCGCCGAGCGCGCCGTCCGGGACGAAGCGGACCTCGGCGCCCGTGTCCAGGCAGCGCTCGACGATCTCGTCCACGATGTCCTCGTGGGAGCCCGGCTCGCCGCTCTCGGCCGGCACCAGGTGGTCACCGCCGTCGCTGCGGACCGTGACCCGGTAGTTCTCCTCGACTGCGAGGAGCCGGATGCGGCCGTCGGAGGCGTTCTGCCAGACCTCGTCGACGCCGGCCGCGAACGCCTTGCGGCCGCGTGCTGCCACGAGTTCCCGGCTCACGGCGTCGGCGACCTTGCGCTGTTCGGCGGCGATCACCGGCTGGATGGCCTGCCACACCGCCGTGTGGGGGCCCTGGGCGAGACCGCCGTGCGGCACCTGGACCGCCTCCTTGCCGACACCGCCGAACTCGTCGAGGAGGGAGAGTGCCGCCTGCTCACCGGTGATGTACAGCGGGCGCGGGTGCTCGCGCAGGACCGCGCTCATGGCGGCGTCGGCCTCGCGCAGGAAGTGGCGGGTCCCCTCGTCGCGGAAGGTGCTCGGCATGTCGCCGATCTGCGGCTGGCGCTCCGGGTCGAAGTTCTCGCGGCTCCGGGCCAAGGGGAAGCCGCCGGTGCGGTCCTCGGTGACGCGGCCGTTGCCGCCGCTCCACAGCGTGACGCGGTCGGCCGAGACCGCGAGGACCCAGAACGGCCGCTCCGCGGCCTGCGCGGAGACCAGGTTGCGGGTCAGGAAGGTGTCCGACAGCACCACGCGCTCGGGCACGGTGCGGGCGAGCGACCACACCTGGTGCTCGCCCGGAGCGGCGAAGATCACCAGGCCGTCCTCGGTATGCGCCAGATCGACCTCCAAAAGGGCCTGGTCGAGTTGCTGGGCGACGTCGGCGCGTCGGTCCCGGGTGATCGCGGGGTCGGCCTCAAGCTGCCTCTTGGCCTCGGCCACGGCATTGCGCAGCCGGACCGGATCCTGGGCGTTCTCGGGCTCGCGGCGGTGTGTCGGCGTCAGCACGGACACCGCGGGGTAGGGGCGGGTGCGCCGCAGCTCGGCGAGCGTCGTGGGACTCAGGTCGTGCTCCATATGAGCACGATAGGTCCGATTCACAGATGGGGCATTTGGGGCAAACCGATCTGATGTTCGAGGTGGCGGAGGGTTGGCAGCCGGTGCCGACGGCCGCACCGGGCGGGCGCCGAGACCGTCACCGCCCACGGCGGGCCTCCTCGAAGGCGTCCGGGTCCGCCGCCCCCCAGTCCGAGACCCACGACGAGGGTGGCTCGGTCAGCAGCACGCCCGGCGCCAGCCACTCGTACAGATCGGCGTACGAGCGTACGGTCGCCGCATCCGTGCGGCGCATCAGCAGGGCCGGCGTGAGGTCCGCCGGATCCCGCACCCCCATCGCCGCCATGATCTGCGTCGCGTCCCGCACGGCCTCCCGCTGGAAGCGGTGCACGCGCACCGATTTGTCGGCCACGACCAGGCCCCTCACCCGCCCCGGATCCTGTGTCGCGACGCCCGTCGGGCAGGTGCCGGTGTGGCAGCGCCGGGCCCGGACGCAGCCCAGTGCCCCCATCATCGCCCGCGCCGCGTTCGTGTAGTCCGCGCCCTGCACCAGCCGTCTGACGATGTCCCAGCCGGTCGCCACCCCGCCGCTCGCGCCGATCCGCACCCGCCCCCGCAACCCGGTGCCGACCAGCGCGTTGTGCACGGTGATCAGCCCCTCGGTGAGCGGCATGCCGAGGCGGCCGGCGAACGCCGGCGGTGCGGCGCCGGTCCCGCCCCCGGCGCCGTCGACGACGACGAAGTCCGGCGCGACCCCCTCGTCGACCATCGCCTTGCACACCGCGAGGAACTCCCGGCGCGAGCCCACGCAGAGCTTGAGGCCGGTCGGCTTGCCGCCCGCGAGCCGGCGCATCCGGGCGAGGAAGCGCACCAGTTCACGAGGCGTCGAGTACACACGGTGGTACGGCGGCGACACCACGGCCCGGCCCGCCGGCACGCCCCGCGTTTCGGCGATCTCACGGCTCACCTTGGCGCCCGGCAGCACCCCGCCCCGGCCCGGCGCCGCGCCCTGGGAGATCTTCAGAACCACGCATCTGACCTCGGGCAGCGCCGCCCGGTCGGCGAACTGCCGTGCGTCGAAGCCTCCGTCGCGGGTGCGGCAGCCGAAGTACCCCGTGCCGATCTCCCAGATCAGATCGCCCCCGCCGCGCAGATGGTGGTCCGACAGACCTCCCTCACCCGTGTCGTGCGCGAAACCGCCCAGCGCGGCCCCCCGGTTGAGGGCGAGGACGGCGTGGGAGGACAGCGCCCCGAAGCTCATCCCGGAGATGTTGAGCAGCGCCATGTCGTACGGCTGCGAGCAGTCGGGCCCGCCCACCCGGACTCTGGGCGGATCGTCGGGCGCCGCGACCGGACGCAGCGACGGCACGAGGAATTCGTGCCCGTCGGCCTGCGCGTCCCACTCGGTGCCGGACGCCTCCCCGGGCCCGACGCCCGTGGCCGCCCCGGCCCGCCTGCGGACGATGCCGCGCGTGCCGGGCCCGAACGGGTGCCGCCCCCCGCCTCGGCCCGGCGCGTACCGCCGGGTCCCGGTCCACGGGAGCGGAGTCACCGGGTACCGCACCCGCCCGACGAGCGGATGGTTCCGCAGCACGGCGTCGCGGGTCTGCAGCAGATCCCGCACCCCCAGGCAGGTCAGGGCCGCCAGCGGCCCCGCCGCAATCCACCACAGGGGCGAAAGGGCGTACGACAGGACCAGTGCCCCGGCCGCCCCGAGGGCGACGACCAGTAACCCGACCATCCGGCGCACACCCCGATTCAAACGCATCCCGTCGAAACCGGCGAAAGCTGCTGAGCCGCACGGGCGGCACACGACGTTGGGGAAAACTCTTTGCCGATGGCCGAGACACGGCGGCTCGCGCCGGGGCCGGGCCGTCCGGCGGGTCCGCGATGCGTAATGCCCGGCCGAAACGGCGGGGGCGCCGGGGCCTGCCGGGTTGCGGACGCGTTGACCCCCGGTGGTGTGTGGCACACCCTCGAGATATGGCTGCTCGGTGCAACCGGTTGCGCCGGCTGCGGTCCACGGTCGCGCTGTCGGGGGAGTCCGCTGACGGCCATGCTGGACCGCGAGCCGGACACGGTCACCGACCGGCCCGGCCTGCT
>NZ_JBHUDX010000137.1:1377-1823 GCF_042678285.1 Streptomyces caeni | reverse complement strand
TTACATCCGGGAGCGAGAACGGCGGGGCCAGGAAGTGTTCGTGCCGCTGGCGCATCCCCCGGGCCATGCGCAGGCCGACTTCGGCGAGGCGATGGTCAAGATTGGCGGTGTCGAGCAGAAGGCCCACTTCTTTGTTTTGGATCTGCCGCACAGCGACGCCTGTTACGTCCGCGCCTATCCGGCGGCTGTGGCCGAGGCTTGGGTGGACGGCCACATCCACGCCTTTGCCTTCTTTGGGGCAGTGCCGCAGTCGATCGTCTATGACAATGACCGGTGCCTGGTGGCGAAGATCCTGCCCGATGGCACCCGCAAGCGGGCCGTGCTGTTCAGCGGCTTCCTGTCGCATTACCTGATCCGGGACCACTACGGCCGTCCTGGCAAAGGCAATGACAAGGGGAATGTCGAGGGCTTGGTGGGCTATTGCCGCCGCAACTTCATGGTGCCGC
>NZ_JBHUDX010000137.1:0-1352 GCF_042678285.1 Streptomyces caeni | reverse complement strand
TCAACCTTTGGCTGGAGGAGCAATGCCGCAAGCGCCAGCACGATGTCCTGCGCGGTGAGAGCGAGACGATCGGCGAGCGGTTGCAACGTGATCTGGTTGCCATGCGCCCCCTCCCGGTCGCGCCTTTCGACGCCTGTGACCAGGACAGTGGCCGCGTCTCGTCCCAGTGTCTGGTGCGCTACAAGACCAACGACTACTCGGTGCCGGTTGCCTTCGGCCATCAGGATGTCTGGATCCGGGCCTATGTCCACGAGGTGGTGATCGGCTGCCGGGGCGAGGTCATTGCCCGCCATCCCCGCTGCTGGGATCGCGAGGAGATCGTCTTCAACCCGATCCACTACCTGCCGCTGCTGGAGCAGAAGATCAACGCACTCGATCAGGCCGCACCATTGCAAGGCTGGGAGCTTCCCGAGGAGTTCGCAACGTTGCGCCGGCTAATGGAAGCTCGCATGAACCGACATGGCCGACGCGAATACGTCCAGGTCCTGCGGTTGCTCGAGACCTTTGATCTGGCTGATCTGCATGCCGCGGTGAAGCAGGCGCTTCAGATGGGCGCAATCGGCTTCGACGCCGTGAAGCACCTGCTGCTTTGCCGTGTTGAACACCGTCCGCCCCGGCTGGACCTGGACTGTTATCCCTATCTACCCAAGGCAACAGTCGAGAAAACCAGGCCCGGCTCCTATATGCGGTTGTTGTCGGGCGATGCGGAGGACGCGGCATGAGCGATGGTCCGGAAATCCTGCTCGCCCATCACCTCAAGGCGCTGAAGCTGCCCACGTTCCTGCGGGAACATCAGAAGCTGGCCCGGCAATGTGCGGCCGAAGGCATGGATCATGTCCGATACCTCGCCCGGCTTGTTGAACTGGAGTTGATCGACCGGGAGCGGAGGATGGTCGAGCGCCGCATCAAGGCCGCCAAATTCCCCACGGTCAAAAGCCTCGACAGCTTCGACTTCAGCGCCATCCCGAAGCTCAACAAGATGCAGGTGCTGGAACTGGCCCGCTGCGAATGGATCGAGCGGCGCGAGAACGTCATTGCCCTTGGCCCAAGCGGCACGGGCAAGACGCACATTGCCCTTGGCCTCGGGCTGGCGGCTTGTCAGAAGGGCATGTCGGTCAGCTTCACCACCGCCGCAGCCCTGGTCAACGAACTGATGGAGGCCCGCGACGAACGTCGCCTGCTTCGCTTTCAGAAGCAGATGGCTGCCGTCAAGTTGCTGATCGTCGACGAACTGGGCTTTGTGCCGCTGTCCAAGACCGGCGCCGAGTTGCTGTTCGAGCTGATCTCGCACCGCTACGAGCGCGGCTCGACCCTGATCACCAGCAATCTGCCCTTCGATGAATGGACCGAGA
>NZ_JBHUDX010000136.1:0-20352 GCF_042678285.1 Streptomyces caeni | reverse complement strand
ACCACGAGAACCAGTCTCACGGCTTTCCTCCGGGCGCTTCCCTTCGGTGTTTCCGACTCTATCAGATCCTTTCGGAGCTGATTCCCGGTCAGAGCGGGCTGTCTTTGCGGCCGTTGAGCCGTTCCGACGAGTGAGACTTTAGCGGATTCCCGGCTCCCGAGCTAATCGAGGCCGTGTCCTCACACAAGTTCGGACATGGATTCCTCATTCCGTGAATACACACACCAATAGACATGACGACGAGTCGCCGATGGCGTTGAGTACCTGCGGAATGATCGTCCGGGGACCGACCGGAGTCGGCGCTCACATCGGACAACCCGGAGAACCCTACGGATCGGGCCGGAGACTGTCAACTCGACTCCGCACCGAACCACGACGGGGTACTCTCCTTGTCATGACATCGCGTACGTGTAGCCAGCAGTGGTGGCCCGCCTGACGGCGGCCGCACTCACGTATGCACTCAACGGCCGCCGCCCCGGCGGCCGTTTCCGTATCTCCCTCCTGAAGGGCGGCCGGCCGGGCACGGCGGCTCCGACCAGGAGGTAGAGCAATGACACGGGTGTTCAGCGGGATCCAGCCGACCGGGCATCTGACGCTGGGGAACTACCTGGGAGCCATGCGCCGGTGGGCCGAGGTGGACCAGCACCAGGCCGACTCCCTTTTCTGCGTCGTCGATCTGCACGCCCTGACCGTGGACCACGATCCGGCCCGGGTGCGCAGGCTCAGCCGGCAGGCGGCGACCCTGCTGCTCGCGGCGGGGCTCGACCCCGAACTGTGCACCGTGTTCGTGCAGAGCCATGTGGACGAGCACGCGCGGCTGTCGTATCTGATGGAGTGCGTGGCCACGGACGGCGAGATGCGGCGGATGATCCAGTACAAGGAGAAGGCCGTACGGGAGCGGGAGCGGGGCGGGAGCGTACGGCTGTCGCTGCTGACGTACCCCGCGCTGATGGCGGCCGACATCCTGGCGTACGGGACGGACGAGGTGCCCGTGGGGGACGACCAGACACAGCACGTGGAGCTGGCGCGTGATCTGGCGGTGCGGTTCAACCAGCGGTACGGGCACACCTTCGTGGTGCCTCGGGCAACCCCTCCGAAGGTGGCGTCCCGGGTCATGAATCTGCAGGTCCCGACATCCAAGATGGGGAAGTCGGACGACTCGGGGCAGGGAGTCGTCTATCTGCTCGACGAGCCGGATGTGGTGCGGAAGAAGATCATGCGGGCCGTGACCGACAGCGGGACGGACGTCGTCTACGACCGGGAGGCGCGGCCGGGGGTGGCGAACCTGCTGGAGATCCTTGCCGCGTGTGAGGGCCGGGACCCGGAAGGCCTGAGCGGCGCCTATCAGTCCTACGGCGCGTTGAAGAAGGACACCGCGGAGGCCGTGGTCGAGTTGTTGCGGCCCGTGCAGGAGCGGCACAAGGAGTTGTGCGCGGATCCGGGGCACGTGGACGGGGTGCTGCGGGCCGGTGCCCGGCGGGCCAGGGACATGGCCAGGCCGCGGGTGGACGCGGCGTACCGGGCGATCGGGCTGCTGCCGGCCGGCTGAGTGCCGTGTGCCCACCGCCGGGGCCCGGCGGTGGGCACGGGGTCAGCTGTTGCTGCCGGAGGCCAGTGCGCGGCTGCGGTCGCGGGCCGCCTCCAGTGCCGCGATCAGGGCAGCCCGTACGCCGTGCTTCTCCAGTTCGCGGATCGCGCTGATCGTCGTACCCGCGGGCGATGTGACGTTCTCGCGGAGCCTCACCGGGTGCTCCCCGCTGTCTCGGAGCATCACGGCCGCGCCGATCGCGGACTGCACGATCAGATCGTGGGCCTTGTCCCGGGGCAGCCCGAGCAGGATGCCGGCGTCGGTCATGGCCTCGACCAGGTAGAAGAAGTACGCCGGCCCCGATCCGGAGAGGGCGGTGCAGGCGTCCTGCTGGGACTCGGGAACGCGGAGGGTCTTGCCGACGGCCCCGAAGATCTCCTCGGTGTGGGCGAGGTCCGCGGCGGAGGCGTGCGAGCCGGCCGAGATCACGGACATGCCCTCGTCCACGAGGACGGGGGTATTGGGCATGACGCGGACGACGGGGACGCCGTCGCCGAGGCGTTCCTCGATGGAGGCGGTCGTGATGCCGGCAGCGGCGCTGATGACCAGGCGGTCGGCGGTGATGTGCGGGGCCAGTTCGTCGAGGAGCCTGCCCATGTCCTGGGGCTTGGCGGCCAGGATGAGGGTGTCGGCGCGCTTGGCGGCGTCGGCGTTGCTGACGGCTTCGACGCCGTAGCGGGTGCGGAGCTCCTCGGCTCGTTCCGGGCGGCGGGCGGTGACCAGGAGGTCGGCGGGGGCCCAGCCGGCCCGGATCATTCCGCTGAGCAGGGCCTCGCCGATCTTTCCGGTGCCGAGGACTGCGACTTTCTGGGTCATGGTGCGGGTGCCCTCCGAGAATTGCGTCGTCCGATTCATCCTCGCACCGGTGGCGGTGGCGCGGCCGACGTGTCCGGAGGGCGGGACGGGGATCAGGCCGTCCTGCGTCGCAGCGTGGCCGCCCCCAGTCCCAGCACCAGCAGCCCGCACCCCGCGACGACCAGCACGTCCCGGACGAACGTGGCCGTCATCTCGGTGTGCCGGAGGACCTCGTTCATGCCGTCCACCGCGTAGGACATCGGGAGCACGTCGGAGATCGCCTCCAGGGCCGGATGCATATTGGAGCGGGGGGTGAACAGTCCGCACAGGAGCAGTTGCGGGAAGATCACCGCCGGCATGAACTGGACAGCCTGGAACTCCGAGGCGGCGAAGGCGGAGACGAACAGGCCCAGGGCCGTGCCGAGCAGGGCGTCCAGGAGGGCGACCAGGAGCAGGAGCCAGGCGGAACCCGTGACGTCGAGGCCCAGGAACCAGACCGCCAGGCCCGTCGCCAGGGCCGACTGGACGATCGCCAGGGTGCCGAAGGCGAGGGCGTAGCCCGCGATGAGATCGCCCTTGCCCAGGGGCATCGCGAGGAGGCGTTCCAGGGTGCCGGAGGTACGTTCACGCAGGGTCGCGATCGATGTCACCAGGAACATCGTGATCAGCGGGAAGATCCCGAGCAGTGAGGCCCCGATGGAGTCGAAGGTGCGCGGGCTGCCGTCGAAGACATAGCGCAGCAGGAAGAGCATGAGGCACGGCACGAGCATCATCAGGGCGATGGTGCGCGGGTCGTGGCGGAGCTGGCGCAGCACCCGGGCGGCGGTCGCCGTCGTACGGGAGGGGTTGAGGGCGCTGCCCGCCGGCTGCGGGCCGGTCGTGGTCATCGGACTGTCTCATTTCCGGCGCCGCTCTTCGCTGCCGCCTCGTCGACCAGGTGCAGGAACGCCCCCTCGACCGTCTCCGCGCCCGTGCGGGTGCGCAGCGCGTCCGGGGTGTCGTCGGCGAGGATCTCGCCCTCGCGCATCAGCAGGAGACGGTGGCAGCGCTCGGCCTCGTCCATGACGTGGGAGGAGACGAGGAGCGTGGCGCCTCGGTCGGCCGCGATGGTGTGGAAGAGATTCCAGAGGTCACGGCGCAGGACGGGGTCGAGGCCGACGGTCGGTTCGTCCAGGACGAGGAGTTCGGGGGTACCCAGGAGCGCGACCGCGAGGGAGACCCGGCTGCGCTGCCCGCCGGAGAGGGTGCCGGCGAGGGCGTCGGCGTGCGAGGCGAGGTCGATGTCGTCGAGGACGCGATCGATGTCGCGGCGGCGGTCGTCGGCGGTGGCCCTGGGGTCGAGGACCGAGGCGAAGTAGTCGAGGTTCTGGCGGACGGTCAGGTCGTCGTAGACGGAGGGCGCCTGGGTGACGTAGCCGATGCGTGAACGCAGGGCGGGGTCGCCCGCGGGACGGCCGAGGACCTCCAGGGTGCCGGTGACCTTGGCCTGGCTGCCGACGACCGCGCGCATGAGGGTCGTCTTGCCGCAGCCTGAGGGGCCGAGCAGGCCGGTGATCTGGCCCCGGCGGACGGAGAAGCCCAGGCTGCGCAGGACCGTGCGGGGGCCGCGTACGACGGTGAGGTGCTCGGCGCGGACGGCGGGGGCGGTGGTGGTGGCAGTGGTGGCAGTGGTGGCCTGCCGCGGGTTCGGAGGGCCGGGTGGATGCCTCCGGCGAATATTCATCATGCGATGAATACTGCGCGCGCCGCCGATCCGCCGTCAAGGGCCTGGTGGGCCCGTGAGGTTGTGTGATGGGTCTCCTTGGGGATTCCGGTGGGTCTCCTCAGGGGGTCGCGGTGGGTCTCCTCGGGGGCTCGGGTCTCCTCGGCGGGCCCTGCGGGTCTGCTCGGCGGGCCCTGCGGGTCTGCTCGGGCGGTCGTCGGATGGGGCGCCGGGTCTTCCTGACGGACCTACGGGCGCGTCGCCACGATCAGTACGACGTCGTAGACCTCCTCGACCAGGCCGCCGGGGAAGACCTTCAGGAGGTGTTCGCGCTCCTCGGCGAGGAAGGCGTTCGCTCTCTCCTCTCCGAGGACGAGGAAGACCGAGTGGCTGCCGATGTTCGCGAGATGGGTGTCGACGGGGACCGTGCGGCTCCAGCGGACGACACGATGGGTGTGGTCCGGGACCTCGGGGGCGCCCGCGAAGGCGAGTTCGGTCCGGATGCCGCCGGCGCCGCTCTTGGACGCCTGCCCGCCGCCAAGAACCGCATGATGCGCTCCGCCTGCTCGGCGATCCACGGGACGTCCCCGGCGTCCGTGTTCCACCACAGCGCGAGCGCCCCGCCCGGCCGCAGGACGCGCAGGGCCTCCGGGACCGAGCGGGCGGGATCGGTCCAGTGCCAGGACTGGGCGTAGGCGAGGACGTCGGCGGAGGCGGTGGCGAGGGGGAGGGCGTTGCCGTCGCCACGCAGGAGGGGCACTCCGGGGAGGGTGCGGCGGAACTGGGCCGCCATGCCGTCGCCGGGCTCCACCGCGAGGACGCGGGCGCCGCGGTCCTTGAGCAGGGCGGTGGCAATGCCGGTGCCTGCGCCGATGTCCGCGACGCGGGCGCCGGGCAGGGGGCGGCCGGCGAGCTCTTCCAGGGCGTCGAGGAGGGCGGGCGGGTAGGAGGGGCGGTTCGCGGCGTACTGAGCCGCGGCGGCGTTGAAGGAACGGGCCCGGGCGGAGTGGGAGGGGGCGGTCATACCCCCAGGGTGGGTCAGGGGCGGCGTCTGCGGGACGGGTTGCCCGTGCGGCGGGAAGCACGCTTGTCGTGGGCGGCGCGGGCCGCCTCGTACTCCTCGCGGTGGAGCTTCTCGCCGGGGGCCTCGCTCAGCGAACGGACGAAGTAGGCGAGCAGCGAGCCGACGAAGCCGATCGCCAGGAGGCCGCGCAGGGTGGCCTGGCGGTCCGGGTCGGGGCGCTCGGTGAAGGCTCCCCAGGTGTGGCCGAACGCGAGCGCGCTGCACACCGCGAACATCACCACGACCATCAGGGTCACCGGCTTGCCGACGTCCGCGATCTGCAGTCCCTGGTAGGCGAAGCGCAGGACGAGGCAGGAGACGGCGGCGGCCGCGAGGGAGCCGGCGGAGACGGCGAGGCGACGGGCCCGGTAGCCGCCGTCGTGCTCGACCCAGGTCGTGCCGAAGTAGCGCATCGGTTCGGGGCGGGGGCCCCGGGGGGTGTCCGGAGTGCCGTTCTCGTCGCTCACGCGTCGATTATCACTCCGGCCCCGACCGGGGTCCCGCCGCCCCTGGGTCAGGCGCAGCGCGAGGCGACGTACCCGTCGCTGCCCGTATACACGTAGGCATCCGAAACGTACTCGCCGTCGTCGATGTTGTCCCAGATGTTGGTCGTGCCGTACGTGCCCGTGACCGTCGTACCCGGTGTCTGGCAGAAGATCGGGACCGAGGCGCCCTCGGGCAGGACCCGGACGATGGTGTAGTTGGTGCCCGGTCCGCTGCGGACGTTGAGCCGGACGCCGGGCGCCACCGAGTAGTAGCGCAAGGTCGTGGCCGTCGCGACGGCCTGCGCCTTGTCGCCGGCCCCGGCTTCTTCGGCACGGTCAGCAGACATGAAAAAACCTCCCCCGTTCAAGCCCCATGACTGCCATGGGACCTCGTTCATTCCCTCGGATCACACCGTGAAACAGGCAAAACGCAACACGCACACGGAGGCTAGCAAGCCGCCTCCGTCGCATACGAGTCATCGACTAGGCTCCGTGCGTCGCGCGCGCGTACGAAAAGCACGGGGGTGGTCCATGACGCCACAGCGCAACACCGAGGCGGGCGCGGAAGCGGAACTTCCCGAGTACGCCGGTCAATATCACCTGGAGTCCTGCCTGGGATCAGGTGGCATGGGCGTCGTGCATCTGGCCCGGAGCGCTTCGGGCATGAAGCTCGCGGTCAAGGTCGTACACGCCCAGTTCGCCATGGATGCCGAGTTCAGGGGGCGTTTCCGGCAGGAGGTGGCCGCGGCCAGAAGGGTGAGCGGAGCTTTCACCGCGCCCGTGGTCGACGCCGATCCGGAGGCTGAACGGCCGTGGATGGCCACGCTGTTCATCCCCGGTCCGACCTTGGCCGATCATGTGAAGCGGAACGGTCCCATGCCTCCGGCGCAGTTGCGTCGGCTGATGGCCGGGCTCGCGGAGGCGCTGCGCGACATTCATCGCGTCGGGGTCGTGCACCGGGACCTGAAGCCCGGCAACGTGCTGCTCGCCGAGGACGGGCCGAAGGTCATCGACTTCGGCATCTCCCGGCCGAAGGACAGCGAACTACGCACAGAGACGGGCAAACTGATCGGCACGCCGCCCTTCATGGCACCCGAGCAGTTCAGGCGGCCGAGGGAGGTCGGTCCCGCGGCCGACGTCTTCGCGCTCGGATCCGTGCTGGTGCATGCGGCCACCGGGCGGGGGCCGTTCGACTCCGACAGCCCCTACATCGTGGCCTACCAGGTCGTGCACGACGAGCCGGACCTGACCGGTGTTCCGGAGAGCCTCGCGCCGCTGGTGCTGCGCTGTCTCGCCAAGGAGCCCGAGGACCGGCCCACACCGGACGAGCTGATGCGGGAACTCCGGACGGTCTCGGCGTCGTACGACACTCAGCCGTTCATACCGGCACAGCGGGCAGGTGAGGGGCCCATGCCGGAGCCCCGCGTCAAGGAGCCGGAGCCGCGGTTCGGGAGGCGCACCCGCAGGAACGTGTTCTTCGCGGGCGGAGCGCTCCTGCTGGTCGTGGGCGGTGCGCTCGCCTGGACCTTGTCGCTCAAAGGCCAACCCACCCCGTCGAAGGGGGCCACGCCCCGGACCACGGCGGACGCATTCCGTGCCTGGGAGGTGAAGCTCGCCCCCGAAGACGGAAGTGCGCCCCAATGTTCCTATGGGGCGGGGAAACTGTTGTGCGCACAGCCCGGATCGGTGTTCGCCCTCCGCCCGTCCGACGGCTCCCAGCTGTGGCGGCACTCCGTCGGCAGAACACCCAGGAACGGACCGCCCGTCCTGTCGGGAGGACTCGTCCAGCCGCTGACGGCCCAGCTCCGGCACATGGAGGCACTGGATCCCGCGTCGGGAACGACACGCTGGCGACGGGCCATGCCCGAGTACAACGGGATGGGGCTGGCCGGCGGCATGTTCCTGCTCACCGCTGCGGACGGGACGGTCACCGGAGTGGACAGCGCATCGGGAGACAGCAAGTGGCGCCGTCGGATCCCCGGCCAGAGAACGCCGTACTTCACCGCGTTCCCCGGGGACCCGCTGGCGTATGCGACGAGCACCTCCGACGACGGGTCGAGCACGCATGTCACCGCCGTGGATCCCGAAACCGGCGACGTGCGGTGGGATGCACATCTGAAAGGAACGCTGAAACCTTTCGGTGCCACGAACGGCAGCGTGTTCTTCCTGTCCGCAGACGAGACCGTCCATGGTGAGACGAACGCCGTGGTCCGCTACACCCCGGAATCCAAGGCGACGCGCAGGGTGGCCCTGCCCGTCCGGCGCGAACGCCCCCACGCCACCGTGCACGGCGATGTCGTGTACCTCCTCGCCGCGGGTGGCTCGCTGGAAGCCGTGAACATGAACGCGCGGAAGCAGCTCTGGCACGTGGAGACGTCCGTGAGCCGCGGCTCGGCGCCGGTCATGGACGGCGGGCATGTCTACTTCACCGCTGCAGACGGGCGGCTGCTGGCCTTCGACGCCGGCACGGGAGGGTTCATCGGCCAGACTCCGCCGCGCCTGAGCCCGAAAGCTGATCGAGTCGCAGCCGCGCTGCCTGATCCCGTCCTCGTCGACGGCCACGTCTACGCCGCCGCCCCCGACGGCACCGTCTTCAGCGTGGACGGGCACGATCCGTCGCGATGGTGACGTGCGTGAGGGCCACCCCCGAAGGAGCGGCCCTCACGCGACACGAGCCCTCAGCCGAGCTTCGTCACATCCCGCACCGCGCCCTTGTCCGCGCTCGTCGCCATCGCGGCGTAGGCACGCAGGGCGGCCGAGACCTTGCGGTCGCGGTCGACGGGGACGTAGGCGCCGTTCAGGGCGGCGCGGCGGTCGGCCAGTTCCTCGTCGCCGACCAGGAGGTCGATCGCGCGGTTCGGGATGTCGATGCGGATGCGGTCGCCGTCGCACACCAAGGCGATCGTTCCGCCCGAGGCCGCCTCGGGGGACGCGTGGCCGATCGACAGGCCCGACGTGCCGCCGGAGAAACGGCCGTCCGTGATCAGCGCGCACGCCTTGCCGAGGCCCCGGCCCTTCAGGTACGAGGTCGGGTACAGCATCTCCTGCATGCCGGGGCCGCCCTTGGGACCCTCGTAGCGGATGACGACGACGTCGCCCTCCTTGACCCGCTTGGTCAGGATCTTCTCGACAGCCTCCTCCTGGGACTCGCAGACGACCGCCGGGCCCTCGAACGTCCAGATCGACTCGTCGACGCCCGCCGTCTTCACCACGCAGCCGTCGACCGCGAGGTTGCCCCGGAGGACGGCCAGGCCGCCGTCCTTGGAGTACGCGTGCTCGGCGGAGCGGATGCAGCCGTTCTCGGCGTCCTCGTCCAGGGCCTCCCAGCGCTCGGACTGGGAGAACGCCTCGGCGGAGCGGACACAGCCCGGGGCCGCGTGCCACAGCTCCACCGCCTCGGGCGAGGGGGAGCCGCCGCGGACGTCCCAGGTCTTCAGCCAGTCCGCGAGGGACGGGCTGTGGACCGCGTGCACGTCCTCGTTGAGCAGGCCCGCGCGGTGCAGTTCGCCGAGGAGTGCGGGGATGCCGCCTGCGCGGTGCACGTCCTCCATGTAGTACGTGCGGTTCCCGGCGACGTTCGGGGCCACCTTCGCCAGGCAGGGAACCCGGCGCGAGACCTGGTCGATCTCCTCCAGGCCGAAGGGGACGCCCGCTTCCTGGGCCGCCGCCAGCAGGTGCAGGATCGTGTTGGTCGAGCCGCCCATCGCGATGTCCAGGGCCATAGCGTTCTCGAAGGCGGAGAAGGTCGCGATGGAGCGCGGCAGGACCGTCTCGTCGTCCTGCTCGTAGTAGCGGCGGGTCAGGTCCATGACCGTGCGGGCGGCGTCCTCGTACAGCGCCCTGCGGGCCGTGTGCGTGGCGAGGACCGAGCCGTTGCCGGGGAGGGAGAGGCCGATCGCCTCGGTGAGGCAGTTCATCGAGTTGGCCGTGAACATGCCGGAACAGGAACCGCACGTCGGACAGGCGTTCTCCTCGATGCGGAGGATGTCCTCGTCGGAGATCTTGTCGTTGGCGGCGTCGGCGATCGCGTCGATCAGGTCGAGGGAGCGGACCGTGCCGTCGACCAGGGTGGCCCGGCCGGCCTCCATCGGGCCGCCGGAGACGAAGACCGCCGGGATGTTCAGGCGCAGCGCCGCCATCAGCATGCCCGGGGTGATCTTGTCGCAGTTGGAGATGCAGACCAGGGCGTCGGCGCGGTGGGCCTCCACCATGTACTCCACACTGTCCGCGATCAGGTCGCGGGAGGGCAGGCTGTAGAGCATTCCGCCGTGGCCCATCGCGATGCCGTCGTCCACAGCGATCGTGTTGAACTCGCGCGGGATGCCGCCCGCCTCGGTGATGGCCTCGCTGACGATCCGGCCGACCGGCTGGAGGTGGGTGTGGCCCGGAACGAACTCCGTGAAGGAGTTGGCGACCGCGATGATCGGCTTCCGTCCGATGTCCGCACCGGGTACACCGGAGGCGCGCATCAGGGCGCGGGCGCCCGCCATGTTGCGGCCGTGGGTGACTGTGCGGGACCTCAGCTCGGGCATCGTCGCTCGCTCCTTCGGAGAGTTCTGACTCACGTCGAGCCTACGCCGGTGCTCCAAGGTGCGGACACGATGTCCGGGATACGGGATGCGCGTCTCGTGCTGCGGCCGATGGCCGGGAGGGGCGCGCAAGTGTTTGCGCAACCGTTTGCGCAAGTGTCTACGCGGTCGTTTGCGCGGTCGTCCGCGCGGTTGCGCCGCAGCCGGAGGGCCCGGGTCCCCCGGGCGCTCAGGGGTTCGTCAGGTGCCCCTGCACGACTGGAGCCAGCCGCGCCACCAGCTGTTCCATGTCCGCCGACGCCAGCGGCTCCACCTTGATCACGTACCGCAGCATCGCCACCCCGACCAGCTGCGCGGCCGCCAGCTCGGCGCGCAGTTCCGGGTCCGGGACGTCCAGCTGTCCCGCGATGCGGCGCAGCAGCTGCGCGGCGACCAGGCGGCGGAAGACGGCGGCCGCGGTCTCGTTGTTCACGGCGGAGCGGACCACGGCCAGCAGCGGCCTGCGGGTCGCCGGGTTCTCCCAGACACCGAACACGAACCGGGTCAGGCGCTCACCGACGGCGTCCCGGGGGCCGTCGGCGACCGCGTCCGGCGCGCTCAGGGCGGACGCGAAGACGATCTCGATGGCCGCTTCGAAGACCTGTTCCTTGGTGCCGAAGTAGTGGTGCACGAGCGCGGAGTCGACCCCGGCGGCCTTGGCGATGCCCCGTACGGACGCCTTCTCGTAGCCGCGCTCGGAGAACTCCTCGCGAGCCGCCTCCAGGATGCGGTCCCGGGTGGCGGGGGCCGCCGCCGTCTCCGTGCGGCTGGGCCGTCCCCTGCCGCGGCGCACACGGCTCGCCCCGGTCACGGACGGAACACCCCGCTCACCAGCATCCCCCTCAGCCGCGTCCGCCTGGCCCCGTGCCCTGCTCACCCTCGGGGCACCTTCGCGGCCGACGCGAGGTGGAGGCGCGTGAAGGCGAGGGCCTCCGCGAGGTCGGCCTCCCGCTCGGCACTGGACATGGCGCGGCGGGTGTTGACCTCGATGACGACGTGCCCGCCGAAGCCGGTGAGCGCCAGCCGCTCCAGGACCTCGGCGCAGGGCTGGATGCCGCGGCCGGGCACGAGGTGCTCGTCCTTGCTGGAGCCGTTGCCGTCGGCGAGGTGGACGTGGCCGAGGCGGTCGCCCATGCGATCGAGCATCTGGAGGGCGTCGGTGCGTGCCGTCGCGGTGTGGCTGAGATCGATCGTGAAGTGGCGGTAGTCGTACCCGGTCACGTCCCAGCCGGGGGCGTACGCGAGCATCTCGCGGTCGCGGTAGCGCCACGGATACATGTTCTCGACGGCGAACCGCACATCCGTCTCGTCCGCCATGCGCCAGACCCCCTCCACGAAGTCACGGGCGTACTGGCGCTGCCACCGGAAGGGCGGGTGGACGACCACGGTGCCGGCGCCGAGCTTCTCGGCGGCCGCGCGGGCGCGCTGGAGCTTGGCCCACGGATCGGTGGACCAGACCCGCTGGGTGACCAGCAGGCACGGGGCATGGACGGCCAGGATGGGGATCCCGTGGTAGTCGCTGAGCCTGCGCAGCGCCTCTATGTCCTGGCTGACCGGGTCGGTCCACACCATGACCTCGACCCCGTCGTACCCGAGGCGCGCCGCGATCTCGAAGGCCGTCGCCGTCGACTCCGGATAGACGGAAGCCGTCGACAGGGCGACCTTCGCATCCGGGATGCGCACTACAGGTTCTGCCACGAGGGACAGGGTACGGGGCGTCGCGTTGACATGGAGGGCCGGATGCGACAGGAGGGATGTGGGAAGGGGCACAGCGAACCATTGCCGCCACCGCGCGGGCCCGCCCGCTCACCCCTGCTCCGGCCGTCCCGTACCCGCGCCCCGGCGGCGCCCTGCCTGCGCCCGCCCCCGCTCTCCTGCGCCCCTGCGCTCTCCCCGCCCTCCCCGCCCTCTCAGGTGCCGTCGGCGTCTACGGCGTCACCATGTGGTCCAGCCGCCGAAGGATCACACCCTCCCGCAGCGCCCACGGGCAGATCTCCAGCGTCTCCACGCCGAAGAGGTCCATCAGCCCCTCCGCGACCAGCGCCCCGGCGAGGAGCTGGCTCCCGCGGCCGTCGGAGACGCCGGGGAGGTCCTCACGTTCGTCGTAGGTCATCCCGGCCAGCCGCGGCACCCACGCCTCCAGGGACTCCCGTTTCAGCTCGCGCTGCACGTACAGGCCCTCGGCCGCGCGTGCCGCCCCGGCGATGCGGGCGAGTTGCCGGAACGTCTTGGAGGTGGCGACCACGTGGTCGGGCGCCCCGAAGCGGCTGAACTCGCCGACCGTGCGGGCGATCTCCGCCCGCACGTGCCGGCGCAGCGCCTTCACATCGGCCGGATCCGGCGGGTCCCCGGGCAGCCATGCCGCGGTGAGCCGGCCGGCCCCCAGGGGCAGCGACACCGCCGCGTCGGGTTCCTCGTCGATGCCGTACGCGACCTCCAGTGAGCCGCCCCCGATGTCAAGGACGAGCAGCTTGCCGGCCGACCAGCCGAACCAGCGGCGCGCCGCGAGGAACGTCAGCCGTGCCTCCTCCGCGCCGCTCAGCACCTGCAGCTCGACACCGGTGGCGTCCTTGACCCGGGCCAGGACGTCGTCCGCGTTGCTCGCCTCCCGTACCGCGGAGGTGGCGAACGGCAGCAGGTCCTCGACGCCCTTGTCCTCGGCCGCCTGCAGGGCTTCCAGGACGACGGCGGCCAGCTTGTCGACCCCTTCGGCGCCGATGGCACCGCTGCCGTCGAGCAGTTGCGCGAGCCGCAGCTCCGCCTTGTGCGAGTGCGCGGGCAGGGGGCGCGCGCCGGGGTGCGCGTCCACCACCAGCAGATGCACCGTGTTCGAACCCACGTCGAGGACACCGAGTCTCATGTACGGAACGCTACTGCCAGTCCGCCGGTCCTCGGTCCTGAGAGCGATGCGGGGCCACTTACCCTGGAGGCGTGCCAAAGACGAAAAAGGCGAAGACCGACAAATCCTCCAGGGGATCGAAGGATTCTTCGCAGGCGAGGGCGTCCAGGTCCGAGAAGGCCGCGAAGAGGAGCGACGAGAAGGGGCTCGACTTCGCGCGCGCGTGGGTGGAGTTTCCGGATCCCGCCGACGACGAGCAGGTGTTCCGGTGCGACCTGACATGGCTGACCTCGCGCTGGAACTGCGTGTTCGGGAGCGGCTGCCAGGGCATCCGGGCGGGCCGCGCGGACGACGGATGCTGCACCCTCGGGGCGCACTTCTCGGAGGAGGACGACGAGAAGCGGGTGGCTGCGCACATGGCGCGGCTGACGCCGGAGATCTGGCAGCACCATGACGTGGGCATGGAGACCGGCTGGGTCGTGGAGGACGACGAGGGCTCACGGCAGACCCGCCCCTACCAGGGTTCGTGCATCTTCCAGAACCGGCCCGGCTTCCCGGGCGGGGCCGGCTGCTCGCTGCACATCCTGGCGCTGCGGGAGGGCCGCGAGCCGCTGGAGACCAAGCCGGACGTCTGCTGGCAGCTGCCGGTGCGGCGGACCTACGAGTGGATCGACCGGCCCGACGACACCCGGGTGCTGCAGGTGTCGATCGGCGAGTACGACCGCCGGGGCTGGGGACCGGGCGGCCACGACCTGCACTGGTGGTGCACGTCGGCGACCTCGGCGCACGGCGCGGGCGAGCCGGTGTACGTCTCCTACCGGGCCGAGCTGACCGAGCTGATGGGCGAGGCGGGGTACGCCCGCCTGGCCGGGTTGTGCGAGCAGCGACTGGCCTCACGGTTGCCCCTGGTGGCTCCGCATCCCGCGGATCCGGAGGTCTGACGGGGCCGCGAGGGCGTGCCGGGCGCGTGGCGGTGTGCCGGTGCTCGCGGTGCCCTCTCCCGGACGGGGTCCGCGAGGGCGCATCCGGACCGCGAGGCGCGTCGGGTCCACGAGGGCGCATCCGAACCGCGAGGGCGCGCGGAGCGCCGCATCCCGCACCTCCGGGGTTCAGGACGCCGACGAGGCCGGGCTCGGGCTGCCGCTGTCGGTGGGCGGGGGCGTCGACGCCGGCGGGTCGGTGACGGGCGGGCTCGTGGGCGGCGGTTGCGTCGGGGTCGGGTCGCTGGGCGTGGGGTCCGCAGCGGTCGGGGTCGGACCGTCCGGCCCGGGGGCGGACGGGGTGGTGTGCGTGGGGGTGGGGCCCGGGTCGGACGGGGCCGCCACCCCGTACCCGTCGATCATGACCACGGCGTCCGCGGGGGTCACGGCCACGCGCGCGTGCCAGGGACCGGACGGCTCGTGGAGGTGGTCGACGTAGACCCGTACCGTGAACGACTCGCCGGGGCCGAGCGTCCCGGAGGAACGGTTCGTGTAGAGCCAGGAGGCACCCCTCGACACCGACCAGTGGACCGGTGAGCCGCCGGACGCCGTCAGCTTGATGAGGGTCGTGGTGCCGTCGTTGCCGGCCGTCACCGCGAGGTGTCCCGCGCCCGCGCCTGCCTTCACACCGATGACCTCGACGGAGACATCGGGCGAGCGGCCGTCCTTGCCGAAGCGGGTGTCCGGTCTCGCGCTGGCGTTGCCCGCGTTCTCGTAGCCGCCCGGGCCCTCGCCGCCGAGGGTGTCGGGTCCGTGCGCCTCCGTCGCGGTGGCGGTGCGGCCGTCGGTGCCCTCGCCGACGAGGGGCGCGCCGCGGTAGGCGGCCCACAGGGCGAGGACGGGGGCCGCGACCACGGTGGCGACGACGGTCGTCGTGACGGCGCACGCACGCAGACGGTCGCGGCGGGCCGCGTGGTCCTTGGGGTCCATGGGGAAGCCGCGCCGGTCGAAGCGGGGGGCGCCGCCGCGCGCACGTGAGGCGTGTGCCATCGCCGCGCTGAGGGCCGTGCGCGGGGCCTCGATGACGGGGAGCGCGTCGGGGGTGACGCTGGTGCCGGGCCACGTGCCCGGGACCGCGCGTTCGGCGGTGCGGCGGCAGCGCGGGCAGTCGTCGACGTGCCGGACCAGCTCGCGGCGCAGGGTGGCGTTCAGGACGAGCTGCTGGTCGCCGGTGAGGCGGGCGACACCCGGGCAGGTGCCGGTCTCGACGACCGCGAGGGCGGCACGGGTGCGCTCGACCTCGCAGGCGCCCGATGCGAGCAGTTCCCGCGTGGCGGCGAGGTCCATGCCCAGTACCGCGGCGACCTCGTGGGCGGCGAGCTGGTGGCGCACCGCGAGTTCGAGCGCCTCGCGCTGCTCGGGGGTGGTGCCGGCGGCCTCCGGCCAGGCGAGCTGCACGAGTTCCCGCCGGCGCATCTCCTGGACCTCCTCGGGGACGGGCACGGCACCGATCGCCGCGGCGGCGCGCCGGTCGGCGGCCTCCTTGCGCGCGCGGGGGCCGCGATCGCGCCCGGCTGCGTGGCCGGCCTGGTGACGGCGCCGGGCCTCGGCGAGCCGCCGCAGACAGGACCAGCGGGCCAGGGCGTACAGCCAGGACCGGCGGTCGTCGGGGCTCTGCGGGCCGCGTGTGCCGCGGCGCTCGGCGAGCGCGAGGGCGTCCCCCAGCGCACCGGTCGCCGTGTCGTGGTCACACAGCACGGAGAGGCAGTAGGTGAAGAGGCCGTCCAGGTAGGGCTCGTAGCGCGCGGGCGGCCGCTGTGCCGTGGTGCGGATGCTCGCGCCACGAGGCGCGCTCCCCCGCTTGCGCGCATCCTCACGCGCCGGGTGTGCGCCGGTGGCGTGCTCTGAGGTCTCCGGCCTGCTGCTCATCACCCGTGCGACCGTAGGCGCCCAGGGGTGGCGCCTTCTCCCCCCTTGCGCACTTTTACTCCGTACGGGTGAAACGATCCCTCATACGGGGACAGGAACACGCGATTCCGCGGCTCATGGGGGATGCGGCGCGCCTGGAGTCTATGCGCAGGTGAACGGCGCGTTCCCCGGTTCGGCCGGATCGCCGTCGGACGGAGTGGCGGGTCACGGCGTACAGAACGGTCCCGGGGAACCCCCGCCCGGCCGGCCCCGCGCACGTGCGTCCCGGAGTGTCGGTGCGCTCGGCTACGGTTTCGTCCATGGCTGCCCGCACCAAGACCACCAAGGACCGTCCGTCCTACCGCTGCACCGAGTGCGGCTGGCAGACGGCCAAGTGGCTCGGCCGCTGCCCCGAGTGCCAGGCGTGGGGCACGGTCGAGGAGTACGGCGCGCCCGCGGTGCGCACGACCGCCCCGGGCCGGGTGACCAGCTCCGCCGTGCCCATCGGCCAGGTCGACGGGCGGCAGGCCACCGCCCGCTCCACCGGCGTACCCGAGCTGGACCGCGTCCTCGGCGGCGGGCTCGTGCCGGGCGCGGTGGTACTGCTCGCCGGCGAGCCCGGCGTCGGCAAGTCCACGCTCCTGCTGGACGTCGCGGCCAAGGCGGCGAGCGACGAGCACCGCACGCTGTACGTCACGGGCGAGGAGTCGGCGAGCCAGGTGCGGCTGCGCGCCGACCGCATCGGGGCCATCGACGACCATCTCTATCTGGCGGCGGAGACCGATCTCGCGGCCGTTCTGGGCCACTTGGACGCGGTGAAGCCCTCACTGCTCGTCCTCGACTCCGTACAGACCGTCGCCTCCCCCGAGATCGACGGCGCCCCCGGCGGCATGGCGCAGGTGCGGGAGGTCGCCGGGGCCCTGATCCGCGCCTCCAAGGAGCGCGGCATGGCCACCCTCCTCGTGGGCCATGTCACCAAGGACGGCGCGATCGCGGGCCCGCGCCTGCTCGAACACCTCGTGGACGTCGTGCTGCACTTCGAGGGCGACCGGCACGCGCGTCTGCGTCTGGTACGGGGCGTCAAGAACCGCTACGGGGCCACCGACGAGGTCGGCTGCTTCGAGCTGCACGACGAGGGGATCACGGGCCTGGCGGATCCCAGTGGCCTGTTCCTGACCCGGCGCGACGAGCCGGTGCCCGGCACCTGTCTGACCGTCACCCTGGAGGGCCGCCGTCCGCTGGTGGCGGAGGTCCAGGCGCTGACCGTCGACTCGCAGATCCCCTCCCCGCGGCGTACCACGTCCGGTCTGGAGACCTCCCGCGTCTCGATGATGCTCGCCGTGCTGGAACAGCGCGGCCGCATCACGGCCCTGGGCAAACGGGACATCTACTCCGCGACCGTCGGCGGGGTGAAGCTGTCCGAACCGGCCGCGGACCTGGCGATAGCGCTGGCGCTGGCGAGCGCGGCGAGCGACACCCCCCTGCCCAAGAACCTGGTGGCGATCGGCGAAGTGGGCCTGGCGGGCGAGGTCAGACGGGTCACGGGCGTCCAGCGCCGCCTGGCCGAGGCACACCGGCTGGGCTTCACGCACGCGCTCGTTCCGGTCGATCCCGGCAAGGTCCCCGCCGGGATGAAGGTGCTGGAAGTGGCGGACATGGGCGACGCCCTGCGGGTCCTTCCGCGCTCCCGTCGGCGAGAGGCCCCGCGGGAGGAGGAGGACCGCCGGTAGACTTTGCCCTGGTCTCGCCCGTCCGTACGAACCGAGTGTGCGACACGGGAGCGCCCCAGAACCTGCGACCGGAGGAGTGCAGTGGCAGCCAACGACCGGGCGGCAGCTCCCGGAAAGTCCGGTGGGAGTTCCGGTGCCGATGGCCTGATGCGCGCCTCCCTGAGCGCTGTGGCACCCGGCACGGCGCTGCGCGACGGACTTGAGCGCGTGCTCCGCGGCAACACGGGCGGTCTCATCGTGCTCGGCTCGGACAAGACCGTCGAGACGATGTGCACGGGTGGTTTCGTGCTGGATGTCGAGTTCACGGCCACCCGGCTGAGGGAGCTGTGCAAACTGGACGGCGCGCTCGTGCTCTCCTCGGACCTGTCGAAGATCCTGAGGGCGGGCGTGCAGTTGGTCCCGGACCCCACGATCCCGACCGAGGAGACGGGCACACGCCATCGCACGGCGGACCGGGTGAGCAAGCAGGTCGGTTTCCCCGTCGTCTCCGTCTCCCAGTCGATGCGTCTCATCGCGCTGTACGTCGACGGGCAGCGGCGCGTCCTGGAGGACTCGGCGGCGATCCTGTCCCGCGCCAACCAGGCCCTGGCCACCCTGGAGCGGTACAAGCTGCGCCTGGACGAGGTGGCGGGCACGCTGTCCGCGCTGGAGATCGAGGACCTGGTGACGGTCCGGGACGTCTCGGCGGTGGCACAGCGCCTGGAGATGGTCCGCCGCATCGCCACCGAAATCGCCGAGTACGTGGTCGAACTGGGCACGGACGGCCGTCTGCTGGCCCTCCAGCTGGACGAGTTGATCGCGGGAGTGGAGCCCGAGCGCGAGCTGGTGGTGCGCGACTACGTGTCCGAGCCGACCGCGAAGCGCTCCCGCACGGTCGAGGAGGCGCTGTCCGAGCTGGACTCGCTGACCCATGCCGAGCTCCTGGAACTGCCCACGGTGGCCCGCGCGCTGGGCTACACCGGCTCACCCGAAGCCCTCGACTCGGCGGTGTCCCCGCGCGGCTTCCGCCTGCTGGCGAAGGTCCCGCGGCTGCCCGGCGCCATCATCGACCGCCTGGTGGAACACTTCGGTGGCCTCCAGAAGCTGCTCGCGGCGAGCGTCGACGACCTGCAGACGGTGGACGGCGTCGGCGAGGCCCGCGCGCGCAGCGTGCGCGAGGGGCTGTCGCGGCTGGCGGAGTCGTCGATCCTGGAGCGGTACGTCTGAGCGACGCCGCACCGTTCCCGGGACTTTCCCCGTCCCCGGCCGCACCGTCCCCGGGGGCTCCCCCGTCCCCGTCGGCCTGACCGCCCTGTCCGGACCTGGTACGGCGTCCTCGGGCCCGGGCGGGCGGCCCGGCCCGGCGGCCCCGGTCCCCCCCGGGGGCGGGAGGCGGCCGGGTACCGGCCGGGAGGCGGCCGCCACCCCGGGGTGCGGAGGGGTGGGGCGGCGGCCGCGGTGGGCCGGCTCAGATGCCGCAGGAGGACGCGGACCAGTAGCGCGAGCTCTGGCTGCCGAGGTGGGCATGGTTGCTGTGGCCGGGGTAGCCGGGGCCGAGGATCTCGTTGAATCCGTGGTAGCGGGCTTCCTTGACGATCGCGCAGAAGCTCGGCGAACCGGTCAGGTCGATGGCGCGGCCGTAGAGGTGGTTGCTGTTGGATGCGCCGCCGACGGCGGAGTTGCACGAGTAGGAGCGGAATCCGCTGCTGGTGGTCAGCGAGTGGTCACCGAGGGCGTGGCGCAGCGCCTCCAGTTTCCACATCTGCTGGAGGGCGTTGAACTTCGCGGTCGCCGCGGACACCGCGCCGCCGGACCAGGTGGAGTTGCAGCGGTTCATCTCGCCGTAGGTGAAGTGGACCGGCGTGCAGTCGTCGTCCTGGAGCGCGTAGAGCTTGCTGTAGGTCTGCGGGCCGGCGACGCCGTCCGCCGACAGGCCGTAGGCCTGCTGGAAGCGGGTGACGGCGGCCTTGGTGGCGGGACCGAACTCGCCGTCGATCGCGAGGACCCCGCCGTAGCCCGGGTATCCGGCGACCCTGATCTGCAGCTGGCGGACGTCGGCGCCGCTGGCGCCCTGGCTCAGGGTGCGGCTCCAGGTGTAACAGCCGTCGGCGTGCGCGGTGCCGCTGGTCGCGGCCACCCCGAGGACCGTGAATGACGCAAACATGACAAGTGAAAGAAGGGAGCGGAACAGTCGTTTCGGCATGACGCCTCCCTCGTGACGGATGGTCAAGCTACGAGAGTGCCCGAACGGCGCTACGCGCGTCAATGCCGCCCGGGCGGCAGGCCGCCTCCGCGCGGGCGGGGCGGAAGACGGCCCGCCCGCGACCGGCCCGCAGGGACGCCGGGCCGGTGTCCGGCCCGGGAGCCGGGCCCGGTCCCGGTCGCGGCGGTCTCCGCCGGCGTCACTCGTACGCGCCCTCCGGTGGCCCCTTCCCCCAGGTGCCTGCACCGGCTTCGGGGCCCCGCCGGCCGCCCGGCGCCCGCGCGCTCCGCCGGACAGGCCTAGGGGGTGTTTCGAAAGTCCTGTGCGGTGCCCGCGGTGTCCGGTGCGTGCTCTCGGCGTGCCGGACGAAAGCCCTCGTACTGGACGTACTCAGGGTTTCGCCCGGTGCGGCGAGTGGGGGTGCCCCCTGCTCGAAGAGCCTGGGGGAGCGTGCCGGGCGCCGTGGGCGCTGTGCCGGACTTTCGAAACACCCCCTAGGTCCTGTCTGGAGTTCGGATCACGAGTGTGGTGCGATGCTTCGGAGCCAGAGCATCGCACCACACAGGTGCAGT
>NZ_JBHUDX010000135.1:0-1850 GCF_042678285.1 Streptomyces caeni | reverse complement strand
CCGAAGGGATCGCCGGGGATCAGAGAGGGCTTGACGGCCACGGCGGCGAGGGCGGCGGCCACCGGGACGCCGAGAATGCCCCACAGACGGCGCCTGCGCGCGGCCCGCCCGTCCATCTCCCGCCACGCGGGGCCGGTACGCCAGCCTTCGGGCTGCCACGCCGGGGCAGGCTCGGTCCTCTCGTCGCCCTTGCGTCCCCACCGGCGGCCGGCCTTGCCACCCTTGCCGCTCGGCGGGGCGGCCTCCTCGCCCATCTTCTGCAGCCGTTCGGTGACCATCCGGGCGCGTGCGGACGGTTCCTTGGGTGCGGAGGCAGGTATCTCACGCTCGCTGTCCTGGACGAACTTCTCCCACACGACGTCCGGCACGGACGGCATGGACGGTGGCAGGGACGAGGACGAACCAGAACCGGATTCGGATTCGGACCCCGGTCTGGATTCTTCAGACATTTTGTCGGCCACGGCTGTGCGCGCTTTCTCTCAGTCAGTTGTCGGGCAGCTGGGCGTATGTCAGCCCTGCCCGGGCAGTGCGGCGGGCGCTGGCGGCGTCGACCGCGTGGACGGTGTTGCCGGTCTGGCCGGTATGGAGGGCGTCGACGGCCCTCGTCCTCAGCCGCACGAGATGCGGCAGTGAGCGATCAGCGCGTGATCAACGCCTCATGCCGGCTTCGTGACCAGCGACTTCAAGATGATGGATCTCGAATGGTAGCGGCGATGGCGGCGCTGGTGGCGTTCGCGGGGGTGAGGCTGGTGGCGTGGGGTGCGGTGAGGTTGTGGTCGGTGACGACGACGAAGCGACCATGGAGGGTCTTGGACGCCACCGCGTCTGCGAGCCGGGGGCCGACGGTGACCACGGTCTCGCAGCGCATCTGGGTGAGGGTGGTGAGGTAGGCCTTGGGCGGGATGCCGTTCGGCAGTGTGTAACGCTGCACGATGAGGTCGTGGTTGTGTTCGGAGGCCTGGCGCATGCCTGTCCACACGGTGTCCACCGTCCGGGAGCCAGCGGTGTGTTCGGCGAGCAGACATGCCCGCCGTGCGACGCCGACATGTGAGACGGGAGCCGGCGGTCGGGCCGGACTGGTGGAGTTGCCCACGACCCACCAAATGAGTGTGCCGAGCAGGGCGGCAGCAAGGGCGCAGGCTCCGAGTGTGGCAGCCGCCCGTCTGCTGATGGGTCGAGTCATGGGGAGCAATCCTTCGCCGGTCGTCCGGGTGCGGGGGTGCGGGGGGATGCTAACCCCGTCTGCTGACGGCCGTTCCGGCGGGCCTGCGCCAAGGACGTTGTGGAGCCGAGTGGATGGTTAACTCCTTCTTACATCTCGGCGACGACTTTCCACCGGGGTTCCCTTGCATGGGGGCGGCAGTTACAAATTCTCCCTGACACGCGGATGATCCCCACAGGCCGTACATCCCGTGCTGCATGTCTCCCCTCGGGTACGGAAGTTGGTCTTGTAGTGCGTCGGGTGTCGCGTTGGCGTGTGTGGCTTGCCCTCTTCGTGATGTGTGTGGCGTTCTGGGCGCGGCAGGGTGCGGCGTTCGCCGCGGCTGATCCAGGTCCCGGGATGAGGCAGGCGCTGGCCGATGTGGCCCGGTGGCTGGGGGCGCCGGATGGTCCGGGGCCGCGCAGTTCCACGGGTTCGGCTTCGGACGTGCATCGCGCACGTAGTGGTGCCGGGCATCCGCACGGGCACAAGCCCGGCGTGGGTAAGGGGCAGCTGCCCGCGTTCTCGGCACGCAAGAATGCGGTCAAGTCCTCGGTCACCGGCCGGATGAGGCAGGGCTTCGACGCGAAGACCTCAGAGGGCAGTACGTGACGTGATGTCCGTTTCGGGCTTTCGGGTGGGGCTGTCG
>NZ_JBHUDX010000134.1:0-4113 GCF_042678285.1 Streptomyces caeni | reverse complement strand
GCAACTCCACCGCCATCCCCACCCACTGACCCCCCTGACCAGGGAAGACGAACACCGGCCGGGTGGCGCGCCCCTGGGCTGTCGGGGTTCCCGTCACCACGTTCGGTGCGGGTTCGCCGGTGGCGAGTGCGGTGAGTGCGGTGAGGAGGTCGTCGTGGTCTCGGCCCACGACGACGGCGCGCTCCTCGAAGAGGGAGCGGTGGCGTACGAGGGTGAGGCCGACGTCGGCGGCGTGGGTGCCCGTGGCCAGCAGAGTGCGCAGGCGCTGAGCCTGGGTCCGCAGTGCGGCCTCGGATCGGGCGGACACGACGAGCGGGATCGCCGGAGGTACGGCGGAAGCCTCGGCCGGCTCAGGCACATCGGCCGGCTCAGGCGCCTGTGCGATGACGACGTGGGCGTTGGTCCCGCTCACGCCGAAGGACGAGATTCCCGCACGGCGCGGGCGGTCCGGGCCGGGCTCGGGCCAGGGACGGTTCTCGGTGAGCAGTTCCACCGCGCCGGCCGTCCAGTCGACCTGTGGGGTGGGCTCGCTCACGTGCAGGGTCTGCGGCAGCACTCCGTGGCGCAGGGCCATGACCATCTTGATGACGCCGGCGACTCCGGCGGCGGCCTGGGTGTGCCCGATGTTGGACTTCAACGAGCCGAGCCACAGCGGCCGTTCGGCATCCCGGCCCTGTCCGTAACTTGCGAGGAGTGCCTGGGCCTCGATCGGGTCGCCCAGTTTCGTCCCCGTGCCGTGCGCCTCGACGGCATCCACGTCGGCGGGTGACAGGCCCGCGCTCGCCAACGCCTCCCGGATGACGCGCTGTTGGGACGGTCCGTTGGGCGCAGTCAGGCCGTTGCTCGCGCCGTCCTGGTTCACCGCGCTGCCCTCGACGACGGCCAGGACGTGGTGTCCCTTGCGTCGGGCGGCGGAGAGCCGTTCGACGACGAGGACGCCCACGCCCTCCGCCCAGCCGGTGCCGTCCGCGTCGGCGGAGAACGCCTTGCAGCGGCCGTCGGGCGACAGACCGCGCTGCCGGCTGAACTCGACGAACAGGGTGGGGGTCGCCATGAGGGCGGCGCCGCCGACGAGCGCGAGGTCGCATTCGCCGTCGCGCACGGAGCGGGCGGCCAGGTGCAGGGCGACCAGTGAGGAGGAGCAGGCCGTGTCCACGGTGACCGCCGACCCCTCCAGGCCGAACGCGTAGGCGAGGCGGCCGGAGATGACGCTGGCCGAGCCGCCGGTGAGCAGATAGCCCTCGTAGTCCTGCGGGACCTCGGCGAGGAGGGCCGCGTAGTCCTGGCCGTTGGCGCCGATGAAGACGCCGGTGCGGGAGCCGTGCAGCGCGGCCGGGTCGATGCCGGCCCGCTCGAACGCCTCCCAGGACGTCTCCAGCAGCAGCCGCTGCTGCGGGTCCATGCCGAGGGCTTCACGCGGCGAGATCCCGAAGAACCCGGCGTCGAACTGGTCGAGGTCGTGCAGGAAGCCGCCGTAGCGGGTGTAGGTCTTGCCGGTGCGCTCGGGGTCCGGGTCGTAGAGGCCGTCCACGTCCCAGCCGCGGTTTGCGGGGAAGTCCGTGATGCCGTCGGTGCCATCGGCGACCAGCCGCCACAGGTCTTCGGGACTGGTCACCCCGCCGGGGAAGCGGCAGGCCATGCCGACGATCGCAATGGGGTCGTCGGCGGTGCCGGTGGCCGGGACCGGTGCCGCGGTGGTCGTCCCGCTCTGCTCCCCGAGGAGTTCGGCCGTGATCCGGGCGGCCATCACCTGCGGGGTCGGGTAGTCGAAGACGAGGGTGGCGGGCAGGCGCAGACCGGTCTCGGCGTTGAGCCGGTTGCGCAGTTCAACGGCCATGAGGGAGTCGAAGCCCATCTCCTGGAAAGCGCGGCCCGCCTCGACCGCGTCCACGGAGCCGTGGCCCAGCACGTCGGCGACATGCCGGCCGACCAGCGCGAGGGTGGCGGCCTCGCGGTCGTCGGCGGGCAGGGCGGCCAGCCGGTCGCGCAGGGTCCGGACCGCGTCGGCGCCTGTCGCGAGCACGGCACGCCGAGCGGGCCGTACGAGGGACCGCAGCAGGGCGGGCACCTCGCCGGAGCGCCGGAGCGCGGACAGGTCGAGCCGGGTCGGCACGACCACCGGGCGCTCCTGCCCGAGTGCGGCGTCGAAGAGGGCGAGCGCCTCCTCGGTGGGCAGTGCGGTCATGCCGCCGCGCGCGGCGCGCCGCAGATCGGCGTCGCCGAGGTGTCCGGTGATGCCGCTGGCCTGCTGCCACAGGCCCCAGGCGAGCGAGACGGCCGGGAGTCCCTGGGCGGCGCGCTGCTGGGCGAGGGCGTCCAGGCAGGCGTTGGCCGCCGCGTAGCCGGCCTGACCGGCTCCGCCGAAGGTCGCGGCCGCCGACGAGAACAGCACGAACGCCGCCAGGTCGGCCTCCCGCGTCAGCTCGTGCAGGATGCGGGCGGCGTCGGCCTTGGGCCGCAGGACGGCGTCGACGCGGTCGGGGGTCTGCGCGGCGAACACACCGTCGTCCACGACGCCCGCGGTGTGTACGACGGCTGTGAGGGGCGCCGAGTCGGGGATCGCGGCCAGCACGGCGGCGAGCGCGTCCCGGTCCGCGGCGTCGCAGGCGACGACCTCGGCCTGCGCGCCCAGCTCCCGTAGTGCCTCTACGAGTTCGGCGGCGCCGTCGGCCGCGGGACCGCGTCGGCTGGTGAGCACGAGCCTGCGGACGCCGTGCCGGGCTGCGAGGTGGCGGGCGAGCAGTCCGCCGAGAGTGCCGGTGCCGCCGGTGACGAGGAAGGTGCCCTGCGGGTCGAGGACCGGGGCGTGGCCGCTGTGCGCGCCGGCGCGTGCCAGCCGGGGCACGAGGGTCCGGCCGGAGCGGATGGCGGCCTGGGGTTCGTCGGCGGCGATCAGGGCCGCGAGCGCGCGGGCCGCCCCCAGGTTGGCGTCGCCGTCCGGTGCTCCGCTCTCGTTGTCGACGAGCACGATCCGGCCGGGGTGCTCCGTCTGCGCCGTCCGCAGCAGACCGTGGACGGCCGCGCCCGGCAGGTCGGTGACGTTCTCGCCCGGGCGGGCGCACACGGCACCGCGGGTGAGCACCACCAGCGTGGTCGTGGCGAACCGCTCGTCGGCGAGCCAGTCCTGCACGAACTCCAGCGTCCGGTGCAGGGCGGCGCGCACCGCGTCCTGTTCCGCAGCGCCTGCCTCCGTACGGCAGGTGAACACCACCGCGTCGGGAACGGTCTCACCGCCGTCCAGGCCGGCGCGCAGGGCATCGAGATCGTCGTACGTCGTCGTGGCGCCCTGCTCGGCCAGCGCGGCCGCGAGGAGGTGCCCGCCCCGGTGGGTCTGTTCGTCGGCGAGGACGGCCCACGCGGCCGCGGGGACCTCGGGCTCGCGGGAGGGGAGGGGTGACCAGTCGACGTGGAACAGGGCCTCGTCGCCGCGCGGGCGGGCCGTAGCGAGCTGCTCGCCGGTGACCGCCCGCAGCAGCAGCGACCCTACGGTCGCGACGGGCTGCCCGGAGGGTGCGGCCGCGGTGAGCCGCAGGGTGTCGGGGCCGGTACGGGTCAGCCGCACCCGCAGCGCGGAGGCGCCGGACGCGTGGAGCGTCACCTGCGCCCAGGCAAACGGCAGCCGCGCCCGGGCCTCGCTGTCGCCGAGCAGCCCGCTCAGCCCGACGGCGTGCAGGGCCGCGTCGAGGAGGGCCGGGTGGACGGCGAACTCGCCGGATTTCCGCGCGGCTTCGGCGGGCAGCTCGACGTCGGCGAAGACCTCGTCGCCGTTTCGCCAGACGGCTCGCAGCCCCTGGAAGGCACGACCGTAGTCGTGGCCCTCGTCGGCGAGGCGCTCGTAGTAGCCCTGGGCGGACACGGCTGTCGCTCCGGTCGGCGGCCAGGACATGGCGACGTCGTGGTCGCCCGTCTCGGCGGACCGGCCTTGGCGGCGGGGTCCCGCCTCTGGGTCGTCTGCGCCCTCGTCCTGGGGGACGAGCGCGCCGGAGGCGTGCCGTGTCCAGGGCTCCTCCGTGCCGTCGACCGGGTCGAGGCGTGAGTGGATCCCTATCTCACGTCGCCCGGTCTCGTCGGGGGCACCGACGGTCACCTGGAGCTGGAGGGCGCCCTGCTCGG
>NZ_JBHUDX010000133.1:0-3187 GCF_042678285.1 Streptomyces caeni | reverse complement strand
GCCCTGCGGGAGGCCCAGGCCCTGCGCGCCGCCGGGGGCGCCACCGCCTCACTGGTGCGCGAGCGGGCCCGGGAGCGCCTGCCGGACATGGTCGGCCATGTGGTGGCCGACGCCCTGGACGTCACGGGCCGGGCGGGAGGGGCGCCGTGAGCGCCGGCTGGGTCGCGGGCGTGGTCAGGGCACGCGACCTGACCCGCCGGTGCCCGGGCCCGGGCGGCGCGCGCCAGATCGCGGCGGCCGCGTCGCTCGACGACGCCGTGCGCCGCCTGGCCGGGACGCCGTATCGCAGGTACGCGCGGCCGGCCGTCGGTCTGCCGGATGCGCAGCGCGCGGTCATGGCGACGCTGCTGTGGCATCTGCGGGTGCTCGCCGGATGGCTGCCCCCGGGCGGGGCGCGCCTGCTCCGCCCGCTCGCCGCGGGTTTCGAGATCGCCAACGTGGCGTCCCGGCTGACGGCCCGCGACGGTCCCGGGGCGGATGAAGAGGCCCCTGCCCGGCCGCCGTACCGGCTGGGCGCCCTGGAGACCGCGTGGCGGGCCCTGGAACGGGCCCCGACACCCACCCAGCTGCGTGCCGCGCTCAGGGCCTCGCCCTGGGGAGACCCGGGGGCCGAGACGCCCTGGGCACTGGTCACCGGCATGCGGATGGCGGCCGCGCGGCGTACCTCCGCGCAGGTGGGTCCGGCCCGCCGCTGGGCCCGCGGGCGCGCCGCCCTGCTGGCGGCGCGCGAACGGTTCGTGCACGAGCACCGTCTGCCAGGGCCCGTACGCCGGGACGCGGCGGAGCTCCTGGGGCCCCGGGCGGTCGACGCGGCGTCGTTCCGGGACTTCCGCGAGCGGCTGCCGCCGGCGGCCCGCTGGGTCCTGACGGACGTCGAGGAGCCGGGCGAGTTGTGGCGTGCGGAGGCCCGCTGGTGGCGGGTGCTCCACCAGGAGGGCGCCGTCCTGCTGCGCGACGGCGGCTACGGGCCGCGGGCGGTCGTGGGCGCGGTCGGGGTGCTGTCCGCGGACGCCTGGCGGGTACGGGCGGCCCTGGAGTGCGCGGCCCGGGGCGGACGGCCACTGGGGGTGTTCGATGCCCTGGCCTGAGGCGATGACACCGGTGCCCATGCGACGCGTCGCGGTGATCGTGCCGCACACGGCGCTGCGGGACACGCTGGTGCGGATCGCCGAGGCGGGCTGCGTCGAGCTGGACCGGGCCGAGGAAGAGACGCCGGGACCGGCGGCCCGGCGGCTGCAGCGGCTGGCGGGCCGTCCCGAGTCGGCGCCGCCCGCGGCCGCGGACACCGTGCCGCCGTCCGGCCGGGCCCCGGTGCTGGCCCCCTCGGCGCCCGATCTCGACGCCCTCGAACGGCGGCGCAGCCTGGGTCTGCTGGCGGGTGAGGCGGAGCTGGAGGAGCGCGCCCGGGGTGCCGTCCGGCGCGGGGAGGTGTCCGCGCTCGCCGGATGGTGCCCGGCGGCCGAGGTGCCACGGCTCGCCCGGAGCCTCGCGGCCGCCGGTGGCGCGCTGGTGCCGCTGCGGGTGCCGCGCGGGACCGATCCCCCCACCCAGCTGCGGTCCGCGCCGGCCGGGTCGTTCACGCCGCTGGTGACGACGTACGGCACCCTGCCGTACGCGGACCTCGACCCCTCCTGGCCGGCGGGCATCGCGTACGTCGTCATGTTCGGGATCATGTTCGGGGACGTGGGTCACGGGGCGCTGCTGCTGCTCGGGGCGCTGGCGTTGTGGCGGGGACGGCCCCGCCGGCTCGCCCGGTTCCGCCGCCTGTGGCCCTTCCTCGCCGGTGCCGGACTGATGGCCATGGTCGCGGGCGCGGCCTACGGCGAGTTCTTCGGGCCGACGGGTGTACTGCCGGTGCTCTGGCTGAGCCCGCTGGAGAGCCCGGAGCGGCTGCTCGCCGCGGCGGTCGTGTTCGGGGCGGCCCTGCTCGCCCTCGCCCACGCGGCCGGCGCGGTCAACCGCCTGCGCGAGGGCGGTCCGGGCAGGGCCCTGTACGCGGCGTCCGGCGGTGCCGGTCTGCTGTTCTTCCTGGGGCTCGCGCTGTCGGCGGCCGGTCTCCTCCTGCACCGGCCGGCCGTGGCCGTCCCGGGGGCGGCGCTCGCCGCGGCCGGGCTGCCGCTGCTGGCGGTGGGGCTGTTCCGGGCCACCGCGGGCGGCCCCGGGGGATTCGCGGAGACGGGGCTGCGGCTGTTCGACGTGATCGTGCGGGCGGGCACCAACACCCTGTCGTTCGCGCGGCTCGCGGCCTTCGGCCTCACCCACGCCGCGCTCGCCGGCCTGGTGTGGCACGGCACCGCCGGCCTGGCGGGCCGGGGGGCCGCGGGGGCGGTGGGGGCGGCGGCGCTCTTCGCCGTGGGCACCGCCGTGTCCTTCGGTCTGGAGGCCCTGGTGGCCGGGGTGCAGGCGCTGCGGCTGGAGTACTACGAAATCTTCTCGCGGCTGTTCGAGACGGAGGGCCGCCCCTTCCGTCCCTGGCACGTTCTGCCGGCGGCAGCGGCCGAACCCGAAACGGAGGCGACCACGTGCTCACCTGGTTGATGGTCCTGCCCGTCCCGGCCGCGGCGCTCGCCGCCGTCCGGCTGCTGCGCAGGCACCGGGCGAAACGCGCGTTCCGCTGGCTGCTGGCGACGAACCTCGCCCTGCTGGCGGGTGCCGGTGTGCTCCTCGCGACGGCCCTGTCTGCCTCGGCGCAGGGCGCGCACGCACAGGCCGCCGCGACGGCCGCCCCCAACGGATCCGCTCTGATCGGCGCGGCCATCGCGGTGGCGAGCGCGTCGATCGGCGCCGCCCTCGCGGTCGCCTACACCGGCGCCGCGGCGCTGGCCGCGCTGAGCGAGCGTCCGGAGTTGTTCGGCCGCGCCATCGTGATCGTCGGGCTGGCCGAGGGCATCGCGGTCTACGGCCTGGTGGTCGCGATCCTGCTGATCGGGAAGGCGTGACGATGGGCACCGTGGCCGCCATCGGCGCCCGGGCCAGGGTGGGCGGACTGGCCCTGGCCGGTGTCGATGTCCTGGTCGCGGAGGACGCCGACGCCGTCCGCCGGGCCTGGCGGGCGCTGCCCGGGACGGTGTCGCTGGTCATCGTGACCGCCGAGGCGGCGGACGTCCTGCGCCGCGACGGGACGGCCGAGCCGGATCCCTCCCGTCCGCTGACCGCGGTGATGCCGCCGTGACCGCCGCCGGCACCA
>NZ_JBHUDX010000132.1:0-3558 GCF_042678285.1 Streptomyces caeni | reverse complement strand
CCAGCAACTCCACCGCCATCCCCACCCACTGACCCCCCTGACCAGGGAAGACGAAGACGGGTCGGCGCATGGAGCCGCGAGGCGCGTGGGCGGCGCCGGTCACGATGTTGGCGGCGGGCAAGCCGGCCGCGAGGGCTTCGAGTCCGGCGCGGAGGAGGTCCGTTGTTGCGCCGACGACGACTGCCCGGTGGTCGAAGACCGCGCGCGTAGTGGCGAGCGACCAGCCGATGTCGGCGGGCGTGCGCCCGAATTCGCGGTCGAGGTGGGTCAGGAGTTTGCGGGCCTGGTCCGCGAGGGCCGCTTCGGTCTGGGCCGAGAGTAGCCAGGGCCGCGGGGTGGTCTCGTCTTCACGGGGCTCGGCCTCCGGATGCGCCTCGGGTGCTTCTTCGACGATGAGGTGGGCGTTGGTGCCGCTGGCGCCGAAGGAGGAGACGGCGGCCCGGCGGGGCGCCTCGTCGCGCGGCCACGGCCGGGCGTCGCTCAGTAGCCGTACGGTCCCGGACGACCAGTCGACCTTCGGGGTGGGCTCCTCCACGTGCAGGGTCCTGGGCAGGACCTGGTGGTGCAGTGCCATCACCATCTTGATGACCCCGCCGACACCGGCGGCGGCCTGGGTGTGGCCGATGTTGGACTTCAACGAGCCGAGCCACAGCGGCCGTTCGGCATCCCGGCCCTGTCCGTAAGTTGCGAGGAGTGCCTGGGCCTCGATCGGGTCGCCCAGCGGTGTGCCCGTGCCGTGCGCCTCGACCGCGTCCACCTCGCCGGGGCGCAGTCCCGCGTTGGCGAGGGCCTGCCGGATGACACGCTGCTGGGAGGGGCCGTTCGGGGCGGTCAGCCCGTTGGAGGCACCGTCCTGGTTGACGGCGCTGCCGCGCACCACGGCGAGGACGCGATGCCCGTTGCGCCGTGCGTCGGAGAGCCGTTCGACGACGAGGATGCCCACGCCCTCCGCCCACCCGGTGCCGTCCGCGTCGGCGGAGAACGCCTTGCACCGGCCGTCGGGCGACAGCGCGCGCAGCCTGCTGAACTCGACGAACGTGTTGGGGGTGGTCATGGCGACGACGCCGCCCGCGAGCGCGAGGGAGCACTCGCCGGAGCGCAGCGCCTGCGCCGCGAGATGCAGGGCAACCAGCGACGACGAGCAGGCGGTGTCCACCGTCACCGCCGGGCCCTCCAGGCCGAAGCTGTAGGACAGGCGGCCGGACATCACGCTGGCGGCGTTCCCGGTCATCAGGTAGCCGTCGTAGTCCTCGGGGCGGCCGGTCAGCAGGTCCGGATAGTCCTGGCCGTTGGAGCCGACGAAGACGCCGGTGCGGCTGCCGCGCAGGGCGTGCGGGTCGAGGCCCGCCCGCTCGAACGCCTCCCAGGACGTCTCCAGCAGCAGCCGCTGCTGCGGGTCGAGGGAGCGGGCCTCGCGGCGCGAGATGCCGAAGAACTGCTCATCGAATAGCGGTAGTTCGGGTAGGAAGCCACCCTGCTTCGTGTAGGTCTTGCCTGGCTTGTCGGAGTCGGTGTCGTACAGGTCCTCGATGTCCCAGCCGCGGTCGGCGGGGAACTCGGAGACGGCGTCGGTGCCGTCCGCGACGAGCCGCCACAGCGCCTCCGGCGAGTCGACGCCGCCCGGGTAACGGCAGGCCATGCCGACGATCGCGATCGGCTCGTCGGCGGGCACGGCAGCCGGGATCTCCTGTGCGAGGCCGTCGTCGGCAGCGCTCTGCCGGTCCAGGTCCAGCAGGTACGCGGCGAGGACGAGCGGGGTGGGGTAGTCGAAAACGAGCGTGGTCGGCAGGTCGAGGCCGGTGACCGCGCGCAGGCGGTTGCGCAGCTCGACGGCCGCGAGCGAGTCGAACCCGACGTCCTTGAAGGCGCGTTCGTCCGCCACCGCGTCCGTGGACACGTACCCCAGGACCTGGGCGACCTCTCGTCGTACGGCGTCGAGGACGAAGGCGAACCGCTCGGCGGCCGGCCGCTCGGCGACGGCACGCTGCCAGTCCGAGGCTCCATCGCGCTCGGGCTGCCGGCCCTTTGCCTCGGGCAGGGCGGCGAGCACCGGCCGGTGCCGGGCGGCAGTGAACTCGGGCAGGAACTCGTCCCAGTCGATGTCCGCGACGACGCGCCCGGGTTCGGCCCGGTCGGCCACGGCCCGGGCCAGGCCGTCGAACGCGGCTGCCGGATCGAGGAGCCCGATGCCCCGGCCGTGGCGCGGCCCCGCGTCCCCTGTGGCCCACGGGCCCCAGGCGATCACCGTGCCGGCGAGCCCCCGCGCCCGGCGCCGTTCGACCAGCGCTTGCGTGTACGTGTCCGTGAGCGCCTGCGCACCCAGCCCGGGGGATCCCAGGACCCCGACGAGGGAGCCGTACAGCACGAACCGCGTCGCGGGGTCGTCGATCAGCTCGTCCAGGTGGGTGGCGCCAAGGATTCCGGGAGCGGTCACGGAGAGCAGCTCGTCCGCGGGCACGTCGACGAGGTGCCGCCCCTCCGCGTCGTCGGCACCGGAACCGACCAGGTGCAGCACGGCGTCGAGCCCGGCGCCCTTCAGGTCCCCGACCACCCGGGTGAGCGCCGCGCGGTCGGTGACATCGCAGGAGAGGACCGTGGTCGGCACCCCGTCACCGGTCAGCGAGTCCGCCAGCTCCGCGGCACCGGGCGCGGCGAGGCCGCTGCGGGAGAGGAGCACCAGCCGCTCGGCACCGTTGGCCGCGGCCCAGCGCGCCGCCCGGCTGCCGAGCCCGCCGGTGCCGCCGGTGATCAGGACGGTGCCGGTCGGCTTCCAGGGCTCTGTCCCTGCCGCGCCGCCGCCTTCCGACTGCGCCGTGGCAGGGGCGCGCACGAGACGCCGGGCCAGGATCGCCGAACCGCGTATGGCGGTCTCGTCCTCGCCGCCCGTGTCCCTTGCGGCGGCGCCGAGGACGGCCACGAGCCGCTCGGCCGACTCCGACGAGACGGCATGGCCGTCACCGCCCGGCAGGTCGATCAGGCCGCCCCAGCGCTGCGGCTCCTCTACGGCGGCGATCCGGCCGAAGCCCCAAAGCTGGGCCGATCCGAGGGGGCCGGGGTCATCGGGACCGGTCGACACGGCACCGCGCGTGACGCACCAGAGGCGGGCTTCGACACCTGCGTCGGAGAGGGCCTGCCACAGGGCGAGGGTGTCCGGCACTTCGTCGGGTGCGTCGAGGAGGGAGAGGACGCCGAGCAGGGCCTCCCTGTGACCCAACTCTGCGATGTCCTCGGCGAGTCGGGCGCGATCGCGCTCGGACACCACGAGGCGGCGCACGTCGGCACCACGGGCACGCAGGGCGGTCTCCACCACGCCCGCCCACCCGTCTTCCAACTCGGGGCCGAGAGCCAGAAGCCAAGTTCCCGGCAGATCGACTGGAGACATGCCGTCGACCTCATGCCACTCGACGCGGTAGCTGTGGTCGACCGGGGACAGGAGGTCTGCTCCTCCGCCGCGCCAGGTGTGGGTGACGTCGGAGGTGAGCCAGTAGCGGTCGCGTTGGAAGGCGTAGGTGGGGAGGTCGACAGTTCGGGCGCCTGAATTCTCGAACAGTGCTTCCC
>NZ_JBHUDX010000131.1:0-7100 GCF_042678285.1 Streptomyces caeni | reverse complement strand
CTCCGGGACTCATCCGTCCCAGTATCAGGCTGTCCAGATCAACGGTGGAACTTCAGAAGCCCCCTCCGGAGCCGTGTGCACAGGTGCGAATCCTGCCGTCGGCGCCGTCAACGGATTCCAGCTCTTCCTCCGCGGCCCGGTTCTGGACCTTCGGCCGCCACAACGACGACACCGCCGGCTGCGGCCTTCATAGCCCCTACGGCGCCATGAAGGCCTCGGCTGGGACCGAGACCGGGAAGTGGACCTACCCTGTCTGTACCACCCGTTCGACCAGCCCGGACACACACTCCAGCGCCGCCCGGAAGCGGGCGACCTCGGCCCCGTCGATCCGCTTCCGGTGATCGCGCTCGCCTCCTACAGGGACGCGGGGCACATCTGCTCCTTCCGAAACAGTGAGCAGTGATTGGCGGATCTGTTTCAGGCATTCAGGCACCCCCAGATCAGGCAACCCGGCGGGGGAACACATCTCCCGATCACCGCCGAAGCGCCTTACGCAGCGACCAACTCGCACCACACGACCTTCCCTCGACTGCCGTCCCTCGTCAGCGGCTGCCAGCCCCACAGGTCGGCGCACGCCCGGACAAGCCCCAGCCCACGCCCCTCCTCCAGGTCGGCCACCTGCTCCAGTTGCACGGGCGGTTCCGGTGGCTCGGGGTCAGCGTCCCAGGCCCCGAGTCGCAGCACGCCCGCCGACCATCGCACACGCAGCGCGGCCGGGCCCTTGGTGTGGCGCACGGCGTTGGAGATCAACTCCGTCGCGAGAAGTTCAGCGGTGTCGACCAGGCGGATCAGGCCGTGCATGGTGAGGATCAGGCGGAGGGTGCGGCGGCTGATGGTGACGGCGCGTACGTCGTTGGGGATGTAGAGGCAGTACTCCCAGGGTTCGTTCGCGTTTTCGGGCATGCGTCAGCTCCGTTCGGATGCAGGAAGGGTGGTGGGGTGACGGTGGCATTGCCGCAGCCGTCGCGGCAGGACGGAGCGGTGCACTTCCGCAGCGTGTGCATTACGTCACCGACGGTAGGGCTAACATGTCATACGGGGCAAGTGGCTGCATAATCCGGCCCCGAATGAGTCACGCCAGCAGGGCGTGTTGAACCGAGGAGCAATCGATGGTCCTGAGGCGCGAACCCACGGCACGTCAGCTGCGCCTGGCTACGGAGCTGCGCCGGCTCCGCGACGCGGCGGGACTCTCCGCACGCGAGGCGGCAGCGTTGATCGGAGCGAGTCGCGTCCAGATCAGCCACATCGAGTCGGGCGTCGCGGGGGTGAGCGAGCAGCGGCTACGCCGTCTCGCGGCCCACTATGCGTGCGCGGACGCTGAGTTCGTCGACGCCTTGGCCGCACTGGCCGCCGATCGCACACGCGGCTGGTGGGAGGAGTACCGGGGGCTGCTCCCCACCTCGTTCCTGGACCTCTCCGAGTTGGAGTACCACTCCGCCTTCCGATGGGACGTGGACTTCCTGCACGTCCCGGGCCTGCTGCAGACCGAGGACTACGCTCGGGCGCTCTTCTCCCGCCGGGTTCCAGAACTGCCGCGAGGAGAATTGGAGTTGCGCGTCCGCCACCGAATGGAGCGGCGTGTCATCCTCGAGCAGGCAGAGCCGGTCCCGTACGAGGTGCTGTTACACGAGGCGGCGTTGCGGATCCGGGTAGGAGGCCGCGCCGCTTCACGTACTCAGCTGGACCGCATCCTGGAACTCTCCGAGGCGGGCCACGTGACCGTGCGCGTCATCCCCTTCGAACTGGACGACTTCGCCGACGTCACAGCCGCCATGGTGTACGCCGGTGGACCCGTCCCGAAGCTGGACACGGTGGTACGCGACGGCCCGCACGGCGTGCTCTTCATCGACTCCGAAGCGCAGCTCGGCGTCTTCCGAACGCTCTTTCGTAGAGTTGAGGGGGCATCGCTCGACCCCGCGCGGTCGCGCGACCTCATCCACAGGTTGGCAAAGGAACTGTGAGGCACTCGTGACCACCCGCGACGACTGGCAGAAGTCCTCCTACTCCGGCAGTGGCGACGGCAACGCCTGCGTGGAGATCGCAAACCGTCACACCCACATAGCCATACGCGACTCGAAGGCCCCGGCCGGGGCAACCCTCTCCTTCCCGGCCGGGGCCTTCACCGCCTTCATCGACGCCATGAAGTCTCACTCCGCTGGGACGGACTGCACCAGGTTCCGCGGCTGATCCGCCTCGTTGCCCCGAGCCGTCGCCGACTCGCACGCTGACACCTGCAACGGCACTGTCGCCACCAGCGACTGACCGCTCCGGTTCTGGAGGAGCTGCAGCGCGTACTGGACCGGGGTGAGCATCCCCATCGGGTGCCCGTCCCGAATGCCTCTTGGCTGAGCGTCCCGGTGGCCGATTTACGCGGATGTTCTTGAATCCTGCCTTGTCACCCGCGGATGATGTCCAGGGTTTCCTCGCGCCTCCGGACCGTGGATTTGCGCGGCCCCAATGCGCGAAGGGGCACAGGATGACGAGCGTGACGGGGGCGTGACCGTGGTGCGCGGGGATCGAGCAGGCCGGCGGGGGGCCGGTGCCGCATGAGGCAGCGCCTGCAAGTGGTGCTCCAGATCATGCTGGCGCTGGTCGCCTGCCTTCTCGGCATCGCCACCAACTACGCCACGAACGCGACCCACGTGCCCTGGGCACTGGAGGTCATCCGGCGGGGATCCATTCCGGCCATCGGGCTGCTCATCATCGCCATGGTGGTCGGTCAGGTCGTCGTGTACCGGCTGGAGAACCCGGCGCCCGAGCAGACGGAGTGGCCACGCGACCGGATTCCGTACCCTGGGCTGGACGCCTACAGCGAGGACGAGGCCGCCGTCTACTTCGGCCGGGAGGCGCAGGCTGCCGAGCTGACGCGCAGGCTGCACGCCTCCGGGCCGCGCCCGGTCGACCGGTTCCTGCTGCTGACCGGGGCCTCCGGCAGCGGCAAGTCCTCGCTGGTACGGGCCGGGGTGATGCCTCGTCTGCGCCGGCGCCGGTGGACCATCGTGCCGACGTTCGCGCCGGGGTCGAACCCGCTCAACGCTGTGGCCGCGTCCCTGGCCGTGGCCGGCGGCGGCACCGAGCCGGTCAGTGCGGTGTTGCGACGGCTGCGGCAGGGGCCGGACAGCCTGGCGGCCGAGGTATCACGGCTGCGTGGCGGGCAGTTCCGGCGGATCCTGCTCGTGATCGACCAGTTCGAGGAGCTCGTCACCCTTGCGGGCGAACGGGAACGGGCCCAGTTCCTGGAAGCGTTGGACACGTGCCTCCGGCAGGAGCCCACCGTCCGGGTCCTGGCCACCTGCCGGGTGGATCTGCTCGGGAGGCTCCTCAGCACCAGGCACGCGCAGCTTCTGCAGCATCCGGTGGCGATCGGCACGTTGAGCCGGGCGCAACTCGCTCAGGTCGTCGAGCGGCCGGGCGCCCTGGTGGGTATCTCGTTCGCTCCCGGTCTCGTCGAGACCATCGTGGACGACACCGGCACGGACGACGCGCTTCCTCTCCTCGCCTACCTCCTCCAGGAGCTGTACTTCGCCTGCGGGCCGGGCGGCACGGTCACCGAGGAGACGTACCAGCGGCTCGGGGGCGTGGCGGGGGCGCTTGCGCGGCAGGCCGACAACACCGTGGCATCCCTCAGCCCCCCGAACGGGATCGAGTTCGCCCTGCGGGTACTGCTGAAGTTCGTCACGCTCGAAGAGCGCGACCTCGCCCGCCGCCCGGTGCGTCTGTCCGAACTCACCGAGCAGGAGCGGTACGTGGTGGACGCGTTCATCGACGCGCGCCTCATCCGGTCCGACGCGGTGGACGGAGCGGTGGGGGACGCGAGCGGCCACCCGGAGGCGTACGCGGAGGTGACTCACGAGGCCCTTTTCCGCCAGTGGGCCCCTCTGCGGCAGGAGGCGGAGGCGCGGGCGGAACGTCTGCGGGAGCGGGCCGAGTTGGAGCGGTGGGCCGCGGACTGGGAACGGTCCGGGCGCAGCGTGGACTACCTCCTCACCGGTGAGCGGCTCGCGGTCGCCCAGAGGTGGCTGGTCGCGCTGGAGGAGGCAGGCCAGGCGTCGGCTCCCGCCTGTGCTCTCGTAGACGCCTCGCAGCGGCGGGACCTGGCCTTTCTCAGCCGTGTCTCCGACAGTATCGGCCGTCAGGTGATCGCGAGCGCGGAGACCGAGCCGGAACGGGCCCTCCTCCTCTCCCTGGCCGCGCTCGGTGAGTGTGCGCCGACACCGGCCGCGCGGCGTGGGCTGCTGACAGCGCTGGCCGCCAGCCACCTCCGTACCCGGTTGGACGGGCACTCGGACACGGTTCGGGACATTGACTGGTCCGCCGACGGGAAGCTGCTGGCCACCGCTTCCAGGGACGGTACGGCCCGGGTGTACGACGCACGTTCCGGACGTCAGCTGTACGTGCTGCCGTGCGACGGGGCCATGGTCGAGTCGGTGTGCTTCTCCCCCGACGCGACACGGGTGGCAGCCGCGGGCCGCGATCACGTCGTACGGGTCTGGGACGTCGCATCCGGTGAACCGGTCCGGCAGCTCACCGGTGCCGGGGACATCGGGCGGCAGGTGGCGTGGTCGCCGGACGGGCTGCGGGTGGCCGCAACGTTCAGGGACCATGTCGTACGGGTGTGGGTCGCCGACACCGGCCGGCTCGTGCACGAACTACGCGGCCACACGGGCGACGTCTGGGGCGTCGCGTGGTCGCCGGACGGCACCAGGCTCGCCACCGCCTCGCACGACCGGACGGTGATCGTCTGGGACGCGGCAACGGGATCGGCCGCGACGAACCTGACCGGCCACACGGAGTTCGTCGAGGGCGTCACGTGGTCGCCGGACGGGGAGTTGCTGGCGACGGGTTCCGGTGATCACACCGCCCGGGTCTGGGATGCCCGTACGGGCGCACTGCGGCTGCTGCTGCGCGGCCATACCGACTACGTGTGGAACCCCGCCTTCTCACCGGACGGCCGGATGCTCGCGACCCCGTCGTCCGACCGGACCGTTCGTGTCGTCAGCACCGAGGACGCGAAGGTGGTCGCGGTGTTGCGCGGGCACGCCGACACGGTGTGGTCCGTCGTGTGGTCACCGTCGGGTACCCGGCTCGCCACCGCGTCGACGGACGGTACCGGCAGGGTATGGGACCTGCAGCCGCGAGGCGCCGAGTCCGTCCTGGTCCCCGGGCACGACGGGCCGGTCAACCAGGCCGCCTGGTCCGGCGACGGCGCCCGTCTCGTCACCGCCTCGGACGACGGCACCACGCGGGTCTGGAGTGCGGACTCGGGCACACCCGCCGGGCCGGTGGCAACGCCCGGCGCACGCGTGTGGAGCGTGGCCTGGGCACCGTACGGCGACCGCTTCGCCCTCAGCACCGCGGACGGCCTGTTCCGCGTCGTCGACGGCGCGGGCGGCACAGTGTTCGAGCTGCGGGGCGAACCCGTCGAGGGGTGCTCATGGTCCCCGGACGCCCGACGGATCGCGACCGGCGGACACGACGGCACCGTACGCATCGTGTCGGCTGTCGACGGCACGGAGCTGCTGAAGCTGACGGGGCACCAGGACTGGGTGGGGCGTGTGGCCTGGTCCCCGAGCGGGCGAATGCTGGCCAGTTGCTCCGACGATCGCACCTGCCGCCTGTGGGACACCACCGACGGCACCCAGCTGACCGTGCTCCGCGGGCACGGCAACTACGTGGAGGACGCGGCCTGGTCCCCCGAAGAGAAGCGCGTGGCCACGGCGTCCGGCGACTGGACGGCCGCCGTGTGGGACGCGGCCACGGGGCGACGTGTCGAGGTGCTGAAGGGACACGAGGGGCGGGTCCGCGCCATCGCCTGGTCACCGGACGGCCGTCGCATCGCGACCGGGTCGGACGACCGGACGGTACGGCTCTGGTCCGCCGTCACATTCGAGGAGATGGACGTCATCGGTGTCCACCGGGACAAGGTGACCTCGGTGGCCTGGTCCGGGGACGGCACCCGGTTGCTCACCGCGTCCGCCGACGGGACCGCGCGCGTGTGGCCAGCGGACCCCGACTACGACCGGCTGGAGGCTCGGGCGCGGGGGCGGGTCTTCCGCACCCTCGACGCCGAGGAGCGGCGGCAGCACCTGCTGCCGCCGGATCCCGCTTGAGTCAGTAACAGTGCTCGACCGTACGGTCGTCGGTGCGCACGAGATAGTCGTCCGGGTCGAGGCCCATCGCCTTGCGCTCCGGCGACGCCCAGTACATAGCGTTCCGCTCCGCGAAGGTCTCGGGACCGTCGTAGGAGATCAGCCAGATGAACTGGTTGCGTTCCCGGTCGACCCAAGCCCCACCAATCTCGAAGCCCAACTCCAGTCGCAGCGGCACGATGTCACTGCGCCACCGGTCCACCCACTCGTCGAGCAGCCCGTCGCGGACGGTGTACGTACGCAACTGCGTGGTCCTGGGCATCGCGGGGCATCTCCTGTCGAATCGAGAAGTACCGGCAGACCGCCCCATCGCTTCACCCGAGCACGGCGGACCACTGGCCGAAGCCACCGATTCAACCGTATGTCACGCAGCGCCTGCCGACCGCCTCGATATCAAGCACGGGAGTCCAGAAGACCGCTGGTTCGCCCTCCGGCCGATCGGCTCCACTCTGTTTCCCTCCCCGTCCGTACGCCCCGCCAGGGAGTCGAACCCGCCGCTACGCGCCCCCGGCCTGCCGGTTCAGCTGCACCGCCGTGTCAATGACCAACTGCCCGCCGTCGACCAGCGGGCCCGCCTGTCCCCATGTCCCGGATCCCCCGCCCAGAACTCGAACCTGGGACCACCAACCGCGTTGTTTCATAGTTCCTGGTGGTACATGACTGCTTTCGCGCGTTGTGTACACGGCAGTTGGTACTCGCTTCCAGCAGCCCGTGCGGGTCCAAGGTGCCTGCTCGACTCGGATCGCACGCTGCCCCTCAAATCGCGCGCTGCCCCTCAATGAAGCCTCTTGCTGACCGGTCACATCCGGCCCGTTTGTTCTCGGACGAGACGCGACCGCGTGCAAGGCGGCACTCTTCAAGGTTGTGCATGAACTAGGTCCTGTCTGGAGTTCGGATCACGAGTGTGGTGCGATGCTTCGGAGCCAGAGCATCGCACCACACAGGTGCAGT